>JAYTBY010000597.1:0-6939 GCA_043736755.1 Planctomycetota bacterium
CGATCTCCGCCGAATCGCCGATCGAGTCGCGCACGCAACGTGTCGAGCCCGCGCTTCGTCCACGAACGCACCGTCGCACCCGGCACACCGCGACTGCGCGCGTACTCCTCCGCGCTCGCGCCCTCGAAGTGCACGGCGAGGATTGCGGACCGATACGGCTCCGCGAGCGCGAGCACTTCCTCGGCGACTACGCGCTGCACTTCCATGCGCTCGACGAGATCGCTCGCGGACGGCAATCGTTCCGGTCGCGCGGCATCGCGATCGCGCGCAGTGCGACGCGCGCTCGAGCGATGCCGTCCCGCAGCGAGATTGCGCACGACGCGCGTGAGCCACGGCCGGATCGAGCCGTCGACCGCTGGCGCACTCTGGACGCCTGCGACGAGCGCGTCCTGGACGACGTCGTCCGCCGCGCTCTCGCCGACCAAGTCGACGGCCAAGCGGCGCAATCCACCGGCCTCACGGATCAGTGCGTCAAGATCCACGGGTCCTCGGTGTTCCATCGTGGCGAAGGTCGCCACGCACAGCGGAACGTTGCGGAGATTTTCAGGGAACCTGGACGCCTCGCCGTGAATCCAACCGAGGTTGGCCGTCGCAGTAAACCTGCGGCCTGGGCCTCCACGCGGTCGGACAGCCGCGGGCCTCTCCCGATTCCCACGACGACCTCTCCGGACATGACGCAGCCGAACCTCTCCTCAGCGGCTCGCGCCCTCGCGGCGCTGGCTCTCCTCGCGCCGTTCGCGGCGACCCAGACGTCCCTCGGCGGACAACCCGAAGGACTCTTGCGTCCGCTCGGCTCGCCCGCGCCCCTCATCGCGAGTTCGACACCGGACGTCGCGCAGTTCTTAGCCGAGGACGCATCGCGCAACCATCGACCGCTGCGTTACGGCGCGGTCGTCGATCTCGCCGTCGACATCGAGGACGGCTCGTGGATCACGCTGCGCGACGGATCGCGCGTGTGGCGACTCGAAGTCGCGTCGCCGGGCGCGAAGTCGCTGGCGCTCGAGTTCGACGAGTTCGAATTGCCCGAGGGCGCGCGGCTCTACGTCTACGACACGGATCAGGAACTCGTGCTCGGCGCCTACACCTCCGCGAACCGTCACGAGGACGGCGGCTTCGTGTTCGAGCCGTTCCCGGGGGAACGGCTCACGCTCGAGATCGATCTGCCCGTCGGTGCGAGCGATCCCGTGCTGCGCACGAAGGCTCTCATCCACGACTATCGCGACGTATTCGGGCTCATGAACGGGTCCGTCACCGTGGCCGGCAGCGGACAACAGTCGCTCGGTGCGTGCCTCGTCGACGTGAACTGTCCCGAGGGCGCGAGCTGGGGCGATCAGAAGCGCGCGACGATGCGCACGTTGTCGAACGGTTCGCTGTGCTCGGGCGCGTTGATCAACAACACGGCGCTCGACGGGACGCGTTACGTGCTCACAGCCGATCACTGCGGCCAAGGCACGAGCACCGTGTTCACGTTCCTTTACCAGCGCGCGAGCTGCAGCACGGGCGCAGCGCCGACGAACTTCACGGTGAGCGGTTGCACGGTCCTCACGACGAGCCCGACCTACGATTGCCGACTCCTCCGGATCAACCCGGTGATTCCGCTCAGTTACCAGGCCTTTTGGGCTGGTTGGACGCGGACGAGCCAGAACTCGACGTTCGGTTTCGCGATGGGCCATCCGAGCGGCGGGCCGAAGATGATCTCGCTCGACAACAACGGCGCCGTCGGTGAATCGACGTTGTGGCGCGTCGCGTGGAACGTCGGCACGCTCGAGGGCGGAAGCTCCGGCGGACCGCTCTTCGACCAAAGTGGTCGCGTCAAAGGGCCGGCCTGTTGCGTCAACGACTTCGTGTGCTCGGGTCAGACCGCGTGGTTCGGGCGCTTCGATCGGTTCTACACCTCGAACTCGCTCGCACAGTGGCTCGACCCGTTGGGACTGAACCCGACGACGGTCGACGGGTTCGACCCTGCGGCTTGCCTGCCGTCGTTCACGACGTGCTTCACGGCGCCCAACTCGGTGGGACCGGGCGCCCTGATCACCATGTACGGGTCACGCTCGGAGAGCGCGAACGACTTCCACCTGTACTGCACCGGCCTTCCGCCCAACGGATCCGGGATCTTCTTCTACGGGCAGAACGAGATCTTCCAGTCGTTCGGCAACGGCTTCCGCTGCATCGGCAATCCGGTCGTTCGCTTGCCCATTCAGAACTCTGGCCCTTTCGGCGAAGTGACGTTCGACCTCGACTTGCCGTCTACGCAGATCAACGCCGCCGAAACGTGGCTCTTCCAGTACTGGTACCGCAACCCGGCAGGTGGCGGAGCGGGCTTCAACTTGAGCGACGTCGTGGGCGTGCCGTTCTGTCTCTGAACGACGTTCGCGCTGCATTCCAGATTGAAATGCGCGGGCCGGAGCCTCACCGCTCCGGCCCGTGTTCGTCGAGGGGTTCCGAGCCGGTCGGGTTCCGAAGCGCCAGATTCCCCGAGGAATCCGCGACTTGCCTGCTGCTACGCGGCGCAGCCGGGTCTTGGAGGCCGCATGGCCGATGCGCTCACACGCGCGCGAGTGCCCGCGCCACGTCAGCGACCCGCTTGCCGACATGGCGCACGGAATCGGCAACCTTCTCGTCCTTCATGTGACCGTCGGCCTCGAACGCCTCGTGCGCTTTCCCGACGGCGACTTGCTCGGGGACCACGATCACGCGGATGTTCCCGAGGATCGAGCGCACGGTGACGAGTCCACGCAATCCTCCGAGCGGGCCGGGCGACGCGGAGACGAGGCCGGCGACCTTGCCCTCGAAGCACGCCAACGGTTTCTCGCCCGGACCGGCGCGCGACGCCCAATCGATCGCGTTCTTCAGCACGGCCGAGATCGAGCTGTTGTACTCGGGGCTCGCGACGAGGATCGCTTGGTGCGAGAGCAGGAGTTCCTTGAATCGCTTCGCACCTTCGGGGAGTCCGTTGGCCTTCTCCAAGTCCTCGTCGAAGAGCGGCAGCGCGAGTTCGCGCAGATCGAGCTCGGTGGCTTCGGCGCCGGCCGAGCGAGCGCCGTCGGCCGCGACGCGAAGGAGCTTCTTGTTCCAGGAGTCCTTGCGCAGGCTGCCGGCGAACGCGAGCACGCGAATCGGATTCGTCATGAAGCGGAACGATACAGGTTCGCGATTCCCATACCAGAGTCGAGTGTGGTCATGCGCAGCTCGTGGAGAATCCGTGGGCTCAATACCGCGAAGCAGCGCATCCGGTTTCTGACAGGCTGTCGGGTCGATTTCTTCACGGCGCTCTTGGCGGTGAGCGCGACGAAACGCGAAGCACTCGCGCTGCGCCGCGGTTCACGCCCAGATCTCGGCGTCCCCGTTTTTCTCGCGCACTCTGTAGGCGATTGCCTTGGGACACGAACCGCGCTCGACCCGCCCATCCTTCGGATCGAACGTGTAGTTGTGCAGCGGGCAAATCGCGAAGCGGCCTTCGACGAGCGGGCCGTCGACGATGCGCCCGCCGTCGTGCGGACACCGCGTGTCGAGAGCGAAGAGCTTGCCGTCGACGCGACAGAGGAGGACCGACTTGCCACCCGCGAGGATGTCGCCGAGCTCGACCCTCTTGGCGTGACCTTCGGGGAGCTTTTGCGTGCCGTGCACGATCGCGGGCTTGCCGCGGAAGAGGTTCGCGATCCGATCCAGCATCCAGTCGATGCTAGCATCCGCCCTCTTCATGAAACCGGTCGTCCTGATCGATGTCGTGGGCCTGACGTCGCGCCATATCGGCGCCGCGACGCCCCACTTGGCTGGGCTCGCCGCGCGCGCGCCCATGACGACCGTCCTGCCGGCCGTCACGTGTTCGGCGCAGGCGACGATGCTGACCGGGTTGCTCCCCGCGGAGCACGGCGTCGTCGGCAACGGTTGGTTCGCGCGCGACACGGCCGAGATCGCGCTGTGGCGCCAATCGAACGCGCTGGTTCGCGGCGAGAAGCTGTACGAGGCCGTGAAACGGCTCGATCCGGGCGCCAAGACCGCCAAGATCTTCTGGTGGTGGAACCTCGGTGCGCGCGTCGATCTCTCGATCACCCCGCGGCCGTTCTATCCCTCCGACGGCCGGAAGATCCCCGCGACCTACGCGTGGCCGACGGCTTACGGCGAGAAGCTCGATGCGGAGCTGGGCACGTTCCCATTCTTCGACTTCTGGGGTCCGAGATCCGGATTGCCGTCGAGTCGTTGGATCGCCGACGCCGCGATCTGGACGTTGAAGACCGAGCGACCTGCGCTGACCCTCGTCTACCTCCCCCACCTCGACTACGACTTCCAGCGCTTCGGTCCCGACGATCCGCGCTCGCAGCAGGCCGTCCGGGAGATCGATGCCGTCGTCGGTGACCTGTTGCACGCCGCCGCCGACGTCGGAGCACGCACGGTGGTCGTCAGCGAGTACGGAATCACCGCGGTTTCGAGGCCTGTGCACGTGAATCGCGCTCTTCGCGATGCCGGATTGCTCGCGGCACGCAAGACTCCTGCCGGCGACGTCCTCGACGTGTTCGGCAGCCGCGCGTTCGCCGTTGCGGACCATCAAGTCGCACACGTGTACTGCCGCGACGGCGCGTCACGCGATGCGGCGCGCGAGATGCTCACGCGGCTCGAGGGCGTCGAGCGCGTGCTCGAGGGCGCGGAACTCGCGCGTGCGGGACTCGCGCACGAGCGCAGCGGAGATCTCGTGCTCATCGCGCGTCGCGATGCGTGGTTCACGTACTACTACTGGTCCGATCCAGCGGACGAGCCCGACTTCGCGCGCACCGTCGACATCCATCGCAAGCCGGGGTACGACCCATGCGAACTGTTCGTCGATCCGGCGCTGACGTTCCCGAAGCTGCGCGTCGCGCGAAGACTCGCTCAAAAGAAGCTCGGAATGCGCTACCTCATGGACGTGATCCCGCTCGACGCGACGCTCGTCCGCGGCAGCCATGGACGTCTGCCGGACGATCCGTTGGACGGCCCGGTTTTCCTCGCCTCGGAGCCCTTCGCGCGCTGTGGCGGCGAACCACAGAACGGAGCCGTCGCGATGACGTCCGTCAGCGCGCGGATCCTCGCGCTCATAAACCCGCGGACATAAACCCGCGGACATGAAACCGCGGGCGTGCGCCCGCGCGTCCGCGCCGTTCCAACAAACCGCGCGGTCGACCGCGAGATCGCTCCGTCGGGCACTCACGCGCTCGCGCGTCGCGAAGTGGAGCAACGCGCAGGCCGTGAACTCGAACGCTCTACGGCCCTCTTGCCGCGCGCTTCAGGGACAGAACGGTATGCGCAGCGCCTTCGAGAATCCGATCCCCGTCCCGTCGGGATGCGCCGGGTCGCGGAAGACCGCTTGGAAGAAGCGCGTGGTACCCACCAGGCCCGCGTGCACCAGGTAGGTCGAGGTGGCGTCGCCCAGCGAGTCCGTTTGCCAGGCGATTTCGCGCGCGAACGGCTGAGCGATGAGCAGCGTGCCTCCGAGCAACGAGGTCGCCGCCGACGCGCTCGACGAGTAGAGCATCGCCGGACGCAGCGGAACGGCCGACTCGATCCGCAGCGTGAATCCGCCTGCGGAGAAACTCGTGTCGCCGAGCACCTCCAAGGTCGCGATGCCGCCGCCCGAGTGCAGCTTCGCGGGCCCGTACTGGGTCGGCGCCGTGCACGCGTTCGTCGCCGGACCGAGCTGCGTCAGCGTCACCGCGTCGACGTTCCATCCGCCCATGTTCACGGAGGCATCGGTGCGCAGCTCGAACTCGATCTGCGCCGCGGGATTCGCGTCCGCAAAGCTCGAGATGTCGACCGTCTGCACGCTCCACCCGCCCTCGAGTAGGTTCGCTTGCGTCGAGTTCGACCAGACGATGTTGCCGTTGACGCGGATGCGCGCCTGATCCGCGGCACCGGTCTGGATCGTGAGCCAGCGTCGGAACGTGAGGCGCGTGCCGCGAACCGACGTGCAGTCGATCGGCGGCGAACGCAACCAAGTGTGGGAGTTCGCCGGGTAGGCGCCGTTCGTGGTGATGCCGAGATCCGTGCCGACGCACTTCGTGCCGTTGTACGCATTCGACGGATCGTGCCACGTGAGGAGCTGTCCTCCGCTGGTCACCAGACTGCTCCCGCCGGTGGGATCGCCGTGCTCCCAATCGTCCACGGGGTTCGACGTGTCGCCGTACGTGCCATGGGTCCAACCCTGGAGGCCGGACTCGAAATCATAGGTGAGCAGCGGCACGGCGGTGCCGACACGGAACCCCTGGGCGCCCGTCGGGCTGGGCCAACGCAACGAATTGCCGAGCGAGTCCGACGCGACGATGTAGTAGTCGACCTGCGCCGGCGCAGAAACCGGCGGGATCGATTGCCCAAAGCGACCGTTGCCCTGGGCGAGGAACGGCAACGCAGTGAAACTCCCGCCGTTCGAGCGCCAGTGCATCGTGGCGGAAGTGATGGAAGCACCCGCGAAGTGCTCGAGGATCGAAGCCTCGATGCCATAGGGCCCGACTTCGACCTCGGTGTCGGGGACGATCGTGACGTACTCGATCGTCACCGGATGGAGCTCGAGACCCGGGAAGCCCTGATCGCGGAAACCACCGTCGATCTGCGCGTAGTGCGGCGATCCGTCGTTGATGTCGCCGTCGTCGTCGTCGAGGACGACCCACTGGGTCTCGATGATCGACCGGATCTGGGACTGGTTGTAGGCGTTCATCCACGACAGAAAGAGCGTGTTCGCCGTCAGATCGCCCATCGAGTTGCCGAGCGACGTGTTCAAGCGCGCGCGGATCTTCCACGCAGCTCCCATCCACGTCTCGCCATCGGCGTGGACTTCGCCGTAGCACGCCGGCGACGCATCGCCGCAGAAAGTCCGCGTGTTCAGCCCCGAGCGGATGGCGCACCCTGCTCCGCAGAAATCCTGTCCGACGACCGGGTTGTCGTAGAGGTACATCGCCCAGACGTCCGCGTTGC
>JAYTBY010000598.1:0-6938 GCA_043736755.1 Planctomycetota bacterium
GCGCCTTCATCGACGTGTACGCGGTTCGAGAGGATCGAGCGTTTCACGCGGCCGCCGCTGACGACCACGCCGGCGCACAGCAGGGAGTCGATGATCTCCGAGCGGCGGCCGGGAGAATCGAGGACGGACTTCGCCGGCGGATCGGCGTGCCACAACGAGTAGATCGGCCAACCTTGGTCGTAGAGGTTGAAGCGCGGCGCCACCGACACGAGGTCCATGTTCGCGTCGTACAGCGCGTCGATCGTGCCCACGTCGCGCCAGTACGGATCGTTCGGGTTGTCGCGATCGACGAAGCGGTGCGCGAAGACTTGGCCCTGATCGATCATGGACGGGATGACGTCCTTGCCGAAATCGTGGCTCGAGCCGGGTTTCGCGGCGTCGGCGCGCAAGCGACGCACCATCTCGGGCGCGTCGAAGACGTAGATGCCCATCGAGCCGAGGCACCAACCTGGTTGTCCCGGGATCTCGCGACCGACGGCCGGCTTCTCCTGGAATCCAACGACGCGATCGTCGGCGTCGACTTCGAAGATGCCGAAACGTCGCGCCTCGCTCTGCGGGATCTTCACGGCGCCGATCGTCAACTTCGCGCCGCTCGCGAGGTGCTGGCGCAGCATCATCCCGTAATCCATCTTGTAGATGTGATCGCCCGAGAGGATGAGCACGTGCTTCGCCGCGCCGTCGTCGATCAGGTCGAGGTTCTGATAGATCGCGTCGGCCGTGCCCCGGTACCACTTCTCGACGGTGGCGTGATGCGGCGGGCTCACGCTGATGAACTGCTCGAGCCTGCGCGGCAGGAAGTTCCAGCCGAAGCGGATGTGCTCCTCGAGGCTGCGCGCCTGGTACTGCGTCAGCACGTAGATGCGTCGCAGTCCGGAATGGATGCAGTTGCTGAGCGTGAAATCGATGATCCGGTACGAACCGCCGAAGGGGACGGCGGGCTTCGCGCGCTGGATCGTCAGCGGTTTCAGGCGCTCGCCCTGACCACCCGCGAGGATGAAAGTCAGCGTCTCTTTGAGCTCCTGCGTGAGATACGTGCTCGTCATCCTGGGTCTCTCGTCCAGTCCGGCTCGGGTGGAGCCGTTGAGGATGCCTGCTGACCTGCTTCCGCGGTAGTCCGGAGCGAGATCCAGCGCCGGAGCGCTGGTAGACTCCGCGGGTTCGACACCCAAGAAGCTCGGTAACTCATGGCCAAGGAAGAGATCAGCACGCTCCCCGACGACGCCCAGCGCCGCAATTTCGTGCGCTCGATGCTCGACGACGTCCGCGCGCTCGAGCGGATGATCGACGAGGGTTGGATCGAGAAGGGCGTCCGTCGCATCGGCGCGGAGCAGGAGATGTTCCTCGTCGATCGCACGCTCCAGCCCGCGAACAAGGCGATCGAGCTCCTCGAGGACTTGCCGCCCAGTCACTTCGTGACGGAGCTCGCGCAGTTCAACCTCGAAGCGAACCTGACGCCGCTGCCGCTCTCGGGCGCGTCGTTCTCGGAGATGGAGACCGAGCTCCTCCGACTGCTCGCGCTCGCGCGCGAAGTCGGTGCGCGCAAGGGCACGCAAATCGTCTTGTGCGGGATCCTGCCGACGCTCGACAAGAGCCACCTCGGGATCGATTCGCTGACGCCGATCCCGCGCTACAAGCAGCTCAACCGGATCATGACGGAGCAGCGCGGCGGCAAGTTCCAAGCGCTGATCAAGGGGCTCGACGAACTCCAGACCGTTCACGACAACGTGATGCTGGAAGCCTGCAACACGAGCTTCCAACTGCACTACCAGGCCGACGCGCAGGAGTTCGCGCGGCTCTACAACTTGGCGCAGGTCGTCGTCGCGCCGCTGCTTGCCGCGGGTCCGAACTCGCCCGTCCTGCTCAAGCACCGCTTGTGGCACGAGACGCGCGTCGCGCTGTTCCAGCAGTCGCTCGACACGCGCGCCGAGCACAAGGTCGAGCGCGGCGTGCGTCAACGCGTCAGCTTCGGCGACCGCTGGGTGAAAGGCTCGATCCTCGAGATCTTCCGCGACGACATCGCGCGCTTCCGCTCGCTGATCACTGCGGCGAGCGACGAATCCCCGCTCGAGATGCTCGATCGCGGCGAAGTCCCGCCGTTGAAGGCGCTGCGCCTCCACAACGGCACGGTTTACCGCTGGAACCGGCCCTGTTACGGCATCACCGACGGCAAGCCGCACCTGCGCATCGAGTGCCGCGTGCTGCCCGCCGGACCGACGGTCCGCGACGAGGTCGCGAACGCCGCGTTCTTCTACGGGCTGATGATCGCGCTCGACACCGAGTACGGCGACGTCTCGCTGCGCATGCCGTTCGACGACGCCAAGGCGAACTTCGTCGCGGCGGCGCGCTACGGACTGCACGCGCGCTTCAAGTGGCTCGACGGCAAGTCGTACGGCGCCGACGAACTGATCCTGAAGCTCCTTCCCGCGGCGCGCAAAGGCCTCCTCTCGCGCAACGTGGACAAGGCCGACGTCGACACCTACCTCGGCGTGCTCGAAGCGCGCGTTCAAAGCGGCCGCACGGGCGCGCAGTGGGCGTTCGATTCGCTGGCTGCGATGGGGGAAGGAACTCGCGTCGCGGATCGGTACCGCGCGCTGACCGCCTCGATGGCGAAGTATCAGGAAGCGAACCTGCCCGTGCACCAGTGGGACCTGGCCGAGGTTCAAGCCGCGTCGAACAACATCGACAGCTACCGCACCGTCTCGCAGCTCATGACGACGGACCTCTTCACGGTCCATCACGACGACATCGTGGACCTCGCCGCTTCGCTCATGGAGTGGGAGCACTTGCGTCACGTCCCGGTCGAGGATCACGAGGGTCGCTTGCTCGGACTCGTCACCCACCGCGCGCTGATGCGCGTGATGACGCGCGGTCGCGTGGCTTCGGGTCACGTCACCGTCGGCGAGATCATGGACAAGGATCCGGTGACCGTCAGCCCGGAGACCAGCACGCTCTCCGCGATCGAGCTGATGCGCACGCACAAGATCGGCTCGTTGCCCGTCGTGAAGGACGGTCGACTCGTCGGCATCATCACGGAGCACGACGTGTTCGAGATCTCCGGAAAACTGCTCGAAAACTGGCTCAAAGGCGCGTGATGCCGCAGGGGACCCTCGCACGCGTTCTCGGTACGGCGTCCGCCGGTGAACGCGGTGGCCCGCTCGTCCTCGTCACCGTCGGCATCCACGGCAACGAGCCGGCGGGGTTGCACGCGATGCGTCGCGTGTTCGCCGAGCTCGAGCGCGGTCTCATCCCACTCGCCGGTCGCGTCGCTGCGTACGTCGGGAACCGCGCCGGGCTCGCGCGCAACGTCCGCTACGTGGACGAGGACATGAACCGACTGTGGTCGCCCGCGCGCGTCGACGAATTGCGACGCGACCCTGTGCGACGCGACCCTGTGCGACGCGACACGATCGAGCGCGCGGAGCAGCGCGAACTCCTCGAACTCCTCGACGCGGAGCTCGAATCCGCCGAGAGCGGCGTGACGCATCTCGATCTCCACTCGACCTCGGGCGATGGGCCGCCCTTCACGATCGTCGCCGGCCCGGCGGAGAGTCGCACGGCAGCTCTGCGTTTGGGCGTCCCGACGCTGTGCGGTCTCGAGCCTCTGATCGCGGGCACGTTGATCGAATACGTCGGCGCGCTCGGTCACGCCGCAGTCGTCCTCGAGGGTGGTCAGAACGACGCCACCTCGACCGTCGACCACCACGAGTCCGCCGTGTGGCTCACGCTCGCTGGGGCCGGTGTGGTTCGCGAGCACGACGTTCCCGGCGGGATCGGGCAACACACGCGCCGCTTGTCCGTGGCCGCCGCCGACCTGCCGCCCGCGATCGAGATCGGATACGTCCACCGACTCGAGCCCGGTGAGGCGTTCGCGATGCTCCCCGGGTTCCGGAACTTCCAAACGGTAGAAGTCGGCCAGCTGCTCGCGCACCAGGGACTGGGGTTCCCCCGCGAGATCCGCGCACCCTGGAGCGGGATCCTGCTCATGCCGCGCTATCAGGGTCAGGGGTTGGACGGCTTCTTCCTCGGTCGAACCGCTCCGACTTCCCCCGCGGACGCCACGGCGACGCGGCTCGGATAGGACCGCGCGGCCCCGGCGAGTTCGTGCTCGTCCCACACGGGACCGTCAGCGTCCGTGCCCCAAAACCGGGAGTTGCCCCCTCCGAACTCGATAGCGAGCGCGGATCGATCTGCAGAAGTCTCGGATTCGCGGCACCTTGCGGGATCCCTCATGCGGACTTACGGTCGTCACACCCGGGTTCTGGTGCGGCGGAGGCAGATCTTGAGACGACACGTCCACATCGGCGACTCGAATGCAAAGTGCACGCGCACGCTCGTGCGCTCCCGCCCGACTCAGAGCCCGCGACTGTTCGCGTGGTGGCTCGGCATGGCCGTCCTCACGGGCATCGTCTCGAGCGCGCCCGCGCAGAACGTGACCGAACGCGCGTCCCTCTCGGCTTCGGCCGGCCAAGGCTCGGGCGACTCCGATCAGGTCTCGATCTCGGGCGACGGCCGCTACGTCGCGTTCCGCAGCGCGGCCACGAACCTGATCGTCGGCGACACGAACGGCGTGACCGACGTCTTCGTGCGCGATCGATGGACCGGACTCGTCGAGCGCATCAGCGTCTCGTCCCTGGGCGTGGAAGCCACGGCCGAGAGCATGGAGCCGAACATCTCCTACGACGGGCGCTTCGTCGTTTTCGCGAGCGAGGCCAATGACCTCGCGCTCGACATCCCGTCGGGCAGCTCGAAGGACATCTTCGTACGCGATCGCATTCAGCGCACTACGCGCACAGTCACGATGTCCGCAGCTGGCGGTGCTTCGAACGGCGATTGTCATCGACCGCGCGTCTCCTCGGACGGCCGGTATGTGACGTTCGAAGGTTCGCCGTCGAACCTCATCGCGGCCGGCACGACGAACTACCAAGTGTTCCGTCGCGACATGACGGCCGCCACCGTGCTCGTCAGCGTGAATCTGAGCGGAAGTGCGGGAGCCGGATTCTCCTGGAACGGTGGAGTTTCCGGCGACGGGCGTTTCGTCGTGTTCGTGAGCAACGTCGCGAACCTCGTGACGCCCGACACGAACGGCAACACGGACGCCTTCGTGCGCGACGTGACGCTCGGGCTCACGCGGTTGGTCACCGTGAGCTCGGCAGGCGTGCAGGGCACGGGCGCGGCGTTCATCAACAGCTCGATCTCGCGCGATGGACGCTGGGTCGCCTATGCCTCGAGCGCGCCGAACTTGGCGCCCGGCGAGTTCGGTGCCTCGTACGACATCTTCGTCCACGACCTGCTGACGTTGCAGACGTTCCGGTCGTCCGTGACTTCGTCCGGCGCGCCGGCGAACCAGAACTCGTACGACCCCGCGATCTCCGACGACGGCCGATATGTCGCGTTCCAGAGTTTCGCGACGAACCTCGATCCGCTCGACACGGACATGCAGAGCGACGTCTTCTTGCGCGATCGCACGCTCGCGACGACGAAGCTCTTGAGCCGCAGCGTGTCGACGAGCTCGAACGACGACTCGTTTTCGGCCTCGATCACTGCGGAGGGTGACCAGATCGCCTTCCACAGCGAGTCGACCGACTTGGTGCCCGCCGATACGAACCTGCGCGTCGACGCGTTCGTCCGCGATCTGGGTTCGGAGAACTACCCGGTCTTCTGCGCCGGCCTGACGACGACCTGTCCGTGCGCGAACTCCGGCCTCGGTTCGGCCGGCTGCGCGAACAGCACGACGAGCGGCGGTGCGCTGCTGCGCGCGTTCGGGCGCGCGAGCTTGATCGCGGATCAGGTGACGTTGCTCGCGACGGGCTTGCCGCCGGCGACTTCGGCGCTCTTCTTCCAGGGAACCAACCGCGAGAATGGCGGCGCGGGCACGAGCTTCGGCGACGGATCGCGTTGCGCGAGCGGCACGGTCGTGCGCCTCGCGACCTACCCGGTCGTCGCGGGCACGGCAGCGATCGGATTCGGTGGAACCCAGGGCCTCGGCGGCGGGACGACGACGCCGATCCACACGCTGGGCTTGGTGACGGGACTCGGCGGAACGCGGCTGTACCAAGCTTGGTATCGCAACTCGGCGACGTTCTGCACGAGCGCCCTGTTCAATCTGTCGAACGGTGTCGAGATCCTCTGGCAGCCGTAGACTCCCCGATTCGTAGGGGCGCGCTACTGGTCCCGATCGCGGGCGGCTGAGTCGGCCGGGATCGTGCCTGCTCGGCGGTACGATTCGGAGCGCGATGCCCCAACCGATTTTCGTGCTCGACCGGGATGCCCTGCTCCGACTCGACACGTCCCTGACGCAGGAGTGGATCGAGACCGACGGTCAGGGCGGAGCGGCGAGTTCGACCGTGCTCCTGTGTCCGACGCGGCGCTACCACGCGTTGCTCATGACTCCGCGACCCGGAGGAGCGAAGCGCTACGCATGGCTCTCGCGCTACGACGAGACGCTCATCGTTCAGGATCGCGAGTTGCCGCTCTCGATGGCGCGCTATCGCGGCGTGTGGGCGCCGCACGGGCACCAAGCGCTGGAGTCGTTCGAGCTCGCGCCGTTCCCGCGCTGGACTTGGCTCTGGGGTGGCGTGCGCGTCGAGCGTGAAGTGATCGTGCCCGCGGGTGAAGCGTGCGTGCTCGTGCGCTGGCGCGTCAGCGGTGCGGGAACGGCGGTGAAGCTGCGACTGCGACCGCTGCTCCCTTTTCGCGAGGCGGATGCGCTCTCCGTCGAGAACATGGCGCTCGACGGACGCGTCGAGCGTTTCGAGGCCGACGGTGGTGACGGAATCGGTTGTCAGCCGTATGCCGAGTTGCCGCGCATCTCGATCCTCGCGTCGAAACCGAGCGCGTGGACGACGGATGCGGCCTGGTATCGCGGGCTCGAGTACGTCGTCGACCTCCAGCGCGGCTACGACGGACACGAGGATCAGTTCAGCCCGGGCTTCTTCGAG
>JAYTBY010000599.1:0-3179 GCA_043736755.1 Planctomycetota bacterium
AGATTCAGGAGCTTGCCCGCGCTGCTGATCGTCGCGACGAGTTCGTACTCGCGCCCCGATTCGCGCAGATCGTCCCATTGATCGCCATCGAGGAGACGCAGCTCGTTCTCGACGCGCACCTGCCGCACTTCGACCGCTGGATCGACCATCGCCATCGCCAACGCCGGCGGCCGACCGCGACGCTCGGCCATGGACGCGAACTGCGAACGCAGGAACGAGAGCTGCTTCTCGCGCACGCCGTCGTCCGTCGGGAGCGAGACCATCCCACCGGGACCTTCGACGATCGGGTACGCCGATCCGACGGTGCCCGACGGCGTCATGTAGACGGACTTCGCGGTCAACGCGATCAACGCTCCGGCCGAAGCGGCGTGGTCGTGGATCCAACACGCGAGTTCGAGCCCGCCCTCCTCCGCCGCGAGGAGCTGCTTTTGAAGGTCCCACATGACCTCGATGCTGCCGCCGGGCGTGTCGAGGTCGATGAGCAGCGCGCTCGACCCGGAATTCTTCGCCGTGCGGACACCGCGGGAGATCAACGCGAGGGCCCCGACGTCGATCGGGCCGTTGAGTCGCACATGGGTCACGCGCGGTCCGCTCGGCGACTCGGAGGCGGGCGATTCGGAACAACCCGAAGCGCAGAGGAGGGCTAGCCCGAAGGCCGCGCAGGACAGGGTGGGTTGCGGGCCGCTACGGCGGGCCGGCCGACCGCTGCGGGCAGCCGTGCGGATGGAGGCGAAGACTCGGCGAGCAAGAGACAGGGTCGGGGCGATCACGGGGGCGGCAGTCTAGGGGGTGCGAGGGTCGGAGCGCGATCCGGTCCGGATTCGCTCCATCCGCCCGACCCGCGGGTCGAAACGGAGATCGAACAGGATGCGGCGGAGTGAGCGCTTGCCGGGCCGACGGTCGCCGCCTACGCTGGTCCCGGAGAAACGATCATGAAGAAACTCATCGCACTTTCCGCTCTCGTCGCCGTCGTGACCCTTTCCGCAGGTCTCGGCGCACGCTCCACCGAAGCCGCCCCGTGCGTCGCGCACACGCACGGCGTCGATGTTTCCGATCCGGACCCGAACGAGTGCCTCTTGTGCGGCGGCAATCCGACCGTGCACGTCCGCGCGCTGTGGGCGATCCAGAAGATCTCGGCGAGCGCGTTCGTGCTGCGCTTCCTCTAAGCGCACGATCCACGTTCGATTCGCGCGAGCGCGGCCGGTTCCGACCGGACGCGCTCGCGCGCATTTTCGGACGTGGTGCCATCCCACTGCCGTGCGCAGGCAGGGATCAGGCAGCCACCTCGCCGAGCCGGTGCCCCGATCGACTGCGCTCCCAAACGTAGTCGTAGACACCACCCGCGAGCGCTTCGGCCTCGACGTCGGTGAACGGTGGCCGTGGCAGCGTCTGGAAGAGGTGATCGAGGATCGCGATGCGGACGTCGGCCTGCGTGGCCGAGTTCTTCGTCCAGTCATGCATGGGCTCGAGCAACTGGCGGAGTGACGCGAGCAACGTCCGGCTCGCCTGCTTCAGCTTCTCGCGGTCCGATGCGCTGATGCTTTCGCGGAAGAGCATCTGGAAGAGCGCGAACTCGTCCTCGCTCAGCCCTTCCTCCGCAGCTCGGCGTTGCTCGACGTCGAGGCTGGCAGCCAACTCGAGCAACTTCGCGAACGTCGCCTCCACGGTGGCACGGTCTTTCTCGCGGTTGTACTCGGAGACGATGTCCTGGTACTTGCGATAGAAGTCCATCCGCTGCGAGTTGACCCGCAGCATCTGCGCGAGCTTCTTCTCGATGAGATCGCGGATGTCCTGGACGGCGGCTTGCTTCCGCTTGACCTTGTGCGCGAACTCGTCCCGCAACTTGTCGAAATCGATTCGGCTGAGGTCGACCGTCAGCCCCTCGGCGTGATCGCCACCGGGCTCCTGTGCGCGAATCGCTTCGTTGACGATCTTGTGGAGCGCCTTCAGGAGATCGGTCACGTCCGCCGTGTCACGCCGCTCCTCGAGCTTCTTGTAGACGGCGTCGATGTTGTCGTGGCGCTCGAAGAACGCACGCGCGTTCGGATCGTCACCGAGGAGCTTCTGCCGAACGAACACGAGTCGCGCGGTGATCTCGTAGCGGCGCTTCGCGTCGTCGGACGTGTAGAGCGCGTTGACCGCGTCCCGCAGAGCCTCTATGCGGGTGAAGCCTTTCGTGCCGATGAGTCGCGTCGGCTCGAACCCGAGGCCCCTCAGTTGGTGCTCCGCCGCCTCGATCGCCTCGCGCAAGAGCTTCACCAGTTCATCGATCGGGGCCACGATGTCCCCCTCACCACCGGCACCCACGTCGTCCCCGACGGCGTACTGCGCGAGAGCCGCTCGCAAGCTCTTGAGCATCCCGTTGTAGTCGACGATCACGCCGCAGTCCTTGCCGGGAAACACGCGGTTCGCGCGGGCGATCGCCTGCATGAGCGTGTGCGCCTTCATCGGCTTGTCGATGTAGAGCGTCGCGAGACACTCGACGTCGAAACCGGTCAGCCACATCGCGCACACGATCGCGATGCGAAACGGGTGCTCGGGGTTCTTGAATGCGTCCTCGACGCCGATTCGCCGACCGTCAGGGGTCTCGAAGCCCGACTTCATCACCTGTCGGTGCGGGATGATGTCGAATCCCCACCGCCCGAAGTCCCGGACCTCGTTCTGCGCTTCGCTGATGACGATCTCGATCAGCGTGCTCGCCATCCACTCCGCTCGAGCCCGCGTTCGATCGAGGAGGCCCGACAGTCGGTCGCGATCGTCCGGGTCGGAAGTCGCCGCGAGCTGGACCTCCAACCTCGGCAGTAGAACCTGGAGTTCCGCGACCTTCGCTTTCCAGCGAGGCTCGATCCGCTGGAGCATGCGTGCGCAGGTGAGCTTGTCGATGCACACGAGCATCGACTTGCCGGTGTCGTAGCGCGACGAACAGTGCTCGACGAAGTCCTCGGCGATCTTGTCGAGCCGATCGTCGGCCGTGATGACCTCGTAGTCCTTTCCGAGAAGTCGCTCGAGAAGCGCCGTCTGATCGGCATCCAGCTCGGCCTCCTCGATCTTGGCCGCGATTCGATCATTCAAGTCGAGACGCGCGATTCCGAGCTTCTCGCCGCGGTTCTCGTAGACGAGGCGCACCGTGGACTGGTCCTCGACCGAGCGGTTGAAGTCGTACTTCGATACGTAGCTGC
>JAYTBY010000600.1:0-6914 GCA_043736755.1 Planctomycetota bacterium
TCGGGCGAGGCCGGTACGTCGGCATCGACCTCGCGCCCGCGATGCTCTCCGAAGCGCGTGCGCGCAACGCGGGCGCGACCTACCTCGCCGGCGATCTCACACGACTTCCGCTCGCCGATCGGTCGGTTGACGTCGCGGTGTGTATACGACTCCTCCACCTCGTGCGTGACCGCGACTTGCGCGTCGCGTTCCTGCGCGAGCTCGCGCGCGTCACTCGTGTCGGCGTCGTCGTCGATTTCCGTCACGATCGTGCGATCCGGACGTGGTTCGGTCGCGTGCGGGCGCGAGTGGGTCTGCGCGTGCGCCCGCACAACGCTCACGCGCTGGCGAGCGTCGCTCTCGAGTTCGCGGCTGCCGGGCTCGAGGCTCCGCGCTTCGTGGCGGTGCGGAAGCCAGCGTTCCTCTCTGACAAAATGGTCGCAGTCGCGCGCGTGAGCGTCTGACTCAGCGAGACGCGCCGACGGGTTGCAGCTCCGCGATGCGCTTCTTCAAGTCGACGAGCACTTGATCCTGACGTTTGCGTCGCGCCGCGTCGTCCGGGTCCATCGACTCCGTGCGCAGCTTCTTCAGACGCTCGTTGATCTTCTTGAAGCCGTCGATGCGCGACGCGTCGAAGCGCTCTTCTTCACCGCGCACGACGAATGCGCGTGCGTAGCCGAGCTCGTCCATCTCGCGACCGGCGACGGACTCGATGATGCGGATCTCCTCGTCGGCGAGTTCCTGGCGGAACTTGTCGTGGTTCGTGGCGATGACGGAGCGCGTCACGTTCTCCCACAGCGAGCTCGCAGCCGCCGTGCTGCGCGCTTCCTCGCCCTCGTGGAACGCCAGCATTTCAGGGCTGAAATCTAGTCTCAAGAACGTGCACAAGCGGCGCAGCGTCGCCTCGGGCGATTCCGTCAGCTCGCGATACCCGACCGAGTGGACGCGGTCCGGACCAAGACGCGCCAAGGTGTCCAAGCACAGCCGTTGGAGCTCGGCCCATTGCTTGGCGAGGAAGTACACGTGCTTGTCGCCGATGACCGCCTTCGTGAAGGACAGCGCGACGTCACGCGGATCGCGGTGCAGGTACACGTACTTGTTCGCTGCGAAGTAGCGGTCGAGATCGGACGACCAGCGCACGTTCTGCATGCTCTTGCACATCCAGGCGCGTGCACCGTTCTGTTCGGCATGGATGGCCATGACGGCGCCGAAGATCGCGACGACGCTGCGTGCTCGGCAACGGCGCGTCACATCCGCGCGATCGAGCACCGTATTCGTCCACGGGACGGGGTTCGTCTCGACGAGTCGGCACACGGCTTCGACGCAGGCTTCGAAGCGCTCTGCGTCGAGCTCTTCGCCGGCGTGCACGATCGGATCGATGCGTTGCAGGATGTGCGGCGGATGCGGCGCAGCCACGGCGCCACCGTTGCCGATCATCAGGCGCAGGAGGTTCGATCCGGACCGTTGTTCACCGACGAGGAAGATCGCTTGCACGGGAATTCAACCGCCGCGAGGCGGGATCAAAAGAAGAGGAACCACCCGATCGCGCCGCTCGCCGGCACGACGTAGGCGACATCGATGCGGAAGCGCAGCAGCGCGACGAGCGCTGCTGTGAAGAGGCCCGTCGCGACGACGAGCGTGCGCAGGTCCGCGAATCCGGCGGGCACGGCGTTCTTCGCCACGACGACGGCCGCGACCGCGATCATCCCGACCACGGCGGCGCGGATGCCGCGCATCGCGGCGAGTGCGACGCGCGAGCGACGCACGTGCTCCATCGCTTGCGACGCGACCACCATGATGACGGCGGGCGGCGTGAACACGGCGAAGGTGCCCACGAACGCACCGCCGATCCCGGCGACCATCCAGCCGAAGAACGCCGCTGCGACGAGGATCGGTCCGGGCATGACCTGGCTCAGCGCGACACCATCGACGAACTCGCGCGCGCCGACCCAACCGAGGACGTCGACGATCTCGTGCTGCATCATCGGCACGAAGACGTAGCCGCCGCCGAAGAGCATCACGGAGAGTCCGCTGAACGTCGTCGCGATCGAAACGAGGCCGTGCGGGTCTTCCGCCGGACGCGCGAGACCGAGCGCCGCGAGAATCACTGCCCCGATGACCGTAATGGCCACTTTCGCGGCCGGAAAGCGTGATTGCGTGGGTGTCGCGCTGGTAGCCGCGCCGACCGGAGTCCGTGCGAAGAGCGCCCAGCCGGCGATGCCCGCCGCCGTGACGACGCCGAACGTGAGCGGCAGTTGCCCCGCGCGCGGGAATCCGAGGAGTCCGAACGCCGCGATCGCGAGGATCGTGCCGGCAATGGACGCGATGACCGTCTCCGCACGCGTCGCCAGCGATTTCGCGGCGAGGCGCCACACGACGCTCGCGATCACAGCGGCGACCGCCGGAACGAAGCCGCGGAAGAGGCGCGCAACACCGTCGAGCTCGCCGTAGCGCTCGTACAACGCCGCCAACGCGACCATCAGCACGAAGGACGGCAAGACGACCGCGACGCCGGCGATCCATGCTCCGCGCCAACCACGGAGGAGGTAGCCGCAGTACGCCGCGACGTTCACGGCTTGGGGACCGGGGAGCAGACTCGCGAGCGACACGCCGTTCAGGACCTGCTCCGACGTGAGCAACTTCCGCTGCTTCACGAGCACGGTCTCGAGCATCGCCATGAGCGACGCGAAGCCGCCGAAACCCAGGCAGCCGGCGCGCAGGAAGGCTCGGAAGAGGGTGGCGAGGTCGGTGCCGGGCAGGTGGACCACCGGTCCGTAGCGCTGGGCCGGCGCGATCTCGGATTCTCGGCTGAGCGCGGCGTCGGCCGCATCCGTGAGCGTTGCAGGGGCGGCAGGATCGGCGCTGGTCACGTGGGCTCTCCGCGGGGACCGGCCGCCGCGTTACAGACGGGCGCCGAACTTCTCCGTGGAAGCCTGGGACCGCCTCCCCTCCGGGGGCCGCCGCTGGAACGTTGGAGGGTGCCGAGCGGAGGATTTGGACCGGTGGACGAGGCCTCCCGAGGGCTCGTCGCCTGACCTTCCTCCCGCGTGTCGACTGACGCGACAGCCGCAGATGACCTGCCCACGATCCGACCCAGCCGTTGCGAAAGAGTGCCGCTTCACCGGGACCCTTCTCGTTCTGTGCTGTCCGCTGCTCGGAGTTGCTCCCGCGCAAGGGATCACGCTGGAGGGTCGCGCCTACATCGCGGCGCAGACCAGCGGTTACGCAAGCGACGGCGCCTTCGTCGACATCGACGCTGATGGGCGGCGCGACACGTTGCGGTAAGCCGACGACGGCTCAGCTTCCTACGCGCGCGCGAGCGTGCTCCAAGGTGACTCGGCGTTCCGCTCCGTGCTCGAGTGGGAGACTACCGAGGTGTTGATCCCGACGGGCATGGTCGCCGCCGACCTCGACGCTGACGGTGATCTCGAGTTCGTCCACGCGACGGGCTTCAGCGGGATCCGCGTGCTCGAGGCGAACGTCGCGGGCGACTACAGCCACGTGACCACGCACCCCGGTCCCGCGTACGGCCGGCTCGCGGCCACCGACATCGATGGAACATCGAGCCGACGCCCCCGAGCGCGTCGCGCAAGATCCTGAGCGAGCCCCCGTAGCCAGCCTTGGCGCGCGCCACTACCCTTTGATTGTCGCGCTCGACCGCCGATCGATCGTCTGTTGCGCTGCCGGAGCCCACGATCTGAGCAACGGGCGCGTCACGGTCAGCGCTCCGCGCGTCACGGTCAGCGCTCCGCGCCTGGGACCGCGCCGAGGTCCACACGGCAGTCACTCCTTCCGCAGGTACTCTCGGCGCATCGATCTCCCACCGAAGTGCCAACTCATCCGAACGCTGATGCAGAACCAACCCGAGCGGTCCATTCGCGTTTCGTGCTGGCTGGCCACGTGGCTCCTCGCGACCGGCGTTTCGCCGGCAGCGAGCGCCCAGGTCGTGACACGTCCGCTCGGCGAGCGGGCGCAGATCGAGATCGCACCCACGATGTCTTGCGCGGTGATCGGTGACTACGGCAACGACACAGCGGAGGAGGCCGACGTCGCCAACCTCGTGCGCAGCCTGAACCCCGAGTTCGTCGTGACGGTAGGCGACAACAACTACTTCCTCGGCGAGGCCTCGACGATCGACGCCAACATCGGGCAGTACTACCACGACTTCATCTTCCCGTACCTCGGGTCCTACGGCGCTGGATCCGACGTGAATCGCTTCTTCCCGTCCCTCGGAAATCACGATTGGGCCACCGTGGGGGCCGCACCCTACTTGGCCTACTTCACGCTGCCGGGCAACGAGCGCTACTACGACTTCCGGCGCGGGCCCGCGCACTTCTTCGCGCTCGACAGCGATGGGAGCGAGCCCGACGGCAACACGTCGACCTCGGTGCAAGCCGCGTGGCTCCAAGCCGCGCTGGTGGCCAGCACGGCGCCGTTCAAGATCGTCTACTTCCACCATCCGTCCTACTCCTCGAATTCGCACGGCAGCACGCTGAACATGCAGTGGCCGTTCCGGGCTTGGGGCGCGGACTTGGTCCTGCAAGGGCACGATCACTGCTATGAACGCATCGTTCGCGATGGCTTTCCCTACTGCACCGTGGGTTTCAGCGGACAGGGGCTGTATGGCTTCGGCTCGCCCGTCAGCGGCAGCCAGGTGCGCTTCGCGCTCGACTACGGCGCTCTGCGCATCGACGCCACCGACGAGAAGTGCACGCTGCGCGCATTGACGCGCGCAGGTCAGTGCATCGACACGTTCACGCTGCGGCCGCAGGGCCTCGATTACGCGACGACCACGCTCTTCCCCTTCGGATCGGCATGGAAATTCAAGGACGATGGCTCGAACCAAGGCACGGCTTGGCGGGCGCCGGGTTTCGATGATTCGACCTGGGTCAGCGGGCCGGGAGAGCTTGGTTACGGTGACGGCGACGAGTCCACGGTCGTGTCGTACGGTCCGAATCCCAGCCTGAAACCCTGGACGACGTACTTCCGCCGCTCGTTCACCATCGCGAACGCGGCCTCGATCGTCGAACCTTTCGTCGAGTGCGTGCGCGACGACGGCGTCGTGATCTACCTCAACGGCATCGAAGTCGGACGCAACAACCTCGGGGTCGGCGCGATCCTGTTCGACACACCTGCGACGGAGGTCATCGGAGGCACTGCCGAGAGCTCGATCCTGCGCTTCGACCTACCCGCGAACTTGCTCGTGAGCGGGCCGAACGTCTTGGCCGTCGAGATCCATCAGCAGGCACAGACGAGCTCGGACATCAGCTTCGACCTCCAGCTCTCGGCGCGCGGGTGGACGCGACGCTACGTCGATGCTGGCGCGACCTGGAAGTACCGCGACGCAGGGCTTGACCCCGGAGCAGGTTGGCGCTCGCGTGCCTACGACGACTCGGCCTGGCCGAGCGGACCGGCGCAACTGGGCTATGGCGACGGGGACGAAGTGACGCTGCTCGGGTACGGCCCTGATCCGAACAACAGGCCCATCACGACTTGGTTTCGCAAGTCGTTCTCCGTGAGCACGGCGCCCGATCCGAGCGGGCTCATCCTGCGCGTGCTGCGCGACGACGCTGCCGCGGTGTACTTGAACGGCGTCGAGGTCTTGCGCGAGAACCTGACGATGGGCGGGCTCACGGCCAACTCGCCCGCCGGGTTCGCAATCTCCGGCGTCGGTGAATCCACGTTCCTCGAGACCCACGTGGACCCGCGCCTCCTCGTGATCGGGACGAACGTGATCGCCGTCGAGATCCACCAGTCCGGCCCGACTTCGCCGGACGCGAGCTTCGATCTCGAGTTGCTCGGCAACTGAGCTTCCGCGCTGGCGTTCGACGCGGTCACAGACGGAATTAGGTCATGACGCGGCCCACACAGGTGAGGGAGGGAGAGCCGGCCTCTACGCTCGGGTTCGCGTACGAACCGGCGCCGCAGTCGGTGAACGACGTGTGCGGGGTCCTCACCGCTCTGTTCGGGCGCGTGTGGAAACCGAGGCCCAGGCACTGAGCTCGACGCAGTGCCGAACAGGCATGGACCACCCTGACGAGGATGGACCCGTTCGTCGACGAGTACGGGCGTGCTCTGCGATCCGCGGCGCGCGGATCGACCGGGCACTCCCGTATGCTCGGAAGCGAGCATGTCCGCGTCCCCCGCTGTTGATCCCACGTCGCGATCCGACGCTCGGCGCTGGCTGATTGCCCTCTTCGTCCTCACGGTGCTCGTGACGTGGTTGCGGTTCACGGGGCTCGCATTCCAGCTTCCCGTCGCGACGATCAACGACGAGCGCGTCTACTACGAGCAGCTCGAAGCGTTCGCGAGCGACGCGCCGGAACCCGCGGCTCTGCCCCGAGCTGGTTTCTACCCGCACTTGGTCTCGCGCATCGCTCACGCGACGTGGACCCCGAACAACGCGCAACCGATCGACGTCGAGGGACATCTCGTCGCGGCTTCGGCGATCCACCGGCACATTCGCGTCGTCGTCGCGCTCTTCTCACTGCTCGCGATCCCAGGGATGTGGATGCTCGCGCGCGCGTTCGTCGACCGGCGCACGGCGTTCCTCGCCACCGCATTCACCGCGGCGAGCCCGTTCGTACAGGTCTACGCGCAGGAAGGACGTCCGCACGGCGTCGTCTTCGCGCTCGTCCTCGTGACCTTGGGATTCGCGCTGAGGCTCGGGCGTGAACCGACCTTCGCCAACGTGATCGGCGCGGCGATCGGCGCGAGCCTCGCGATCGCGACGTTGCAGAGCGCGCTCCTCCTGCTCGCCCCCATCGCCGCCGCGATCATCGTGGCACCGGGGATCCGCATGCCCAGCCGGTTCGCGTACGCGGTTGTCACGGCCGCGTGCGTCGCGCTGGCATTTCGTCTCGGCTATCCGTTCCTCTTCCTCGCATCCGTCGATCCTGAAATCCAACGCGGACACTCGCTGCTCGGCGAAGCCG
>JAYTBY010000601.1:0-6911 GCA_043736755.1 Planctomycetota bacterium
CGGCGGAATACGCGCGCAACATTGGGATCCAGGACGAAGCGCGCGCGTTGACACACGACGTGGCGACAGGCGGAATCCTGATCGCGACGGACGATCGGAAGGAGCTTCGGCTCCTCGGATCGGACGGCAAGGACCGCGACTCGATGCCGCTCCCGTTTGGCGCAGAGACCGTGGAAGGCCTGGCGATCGACGATCCTGGACGGCTCCTCCTGTGCACCGACGGTGGCGATGTCGTGCGCTTCGAGAAGCGCGCCGTGCGTGCGGTGGAAGCGGCCTCGACACGCGCGGACTCCATTCCGCGGCTCTCACACCTCGTCGACGTCGACGTGCCGTCGTTCGCCCCCGAGATCGCAGCTGTCAGCGCGGATCGCCGTCATCTGGTCTACATCGACGATCACTGGCGCACGCTCGAACTTTGCGACGTGGACTGGCGTCGTGATGGCCAGGGCACAGTGCTCTCGCCGCGCGATCTCGACGAGGAGTGGGATGGGCCGCAGGGCGTTCCGTTCGCCAGCGCGATCACGAGTGTCGCGTCGCACCCGACTCTGCCGCTCGTGGTCGTCACGACGATCGGTCGACATCGCGAGGGCCCCGGCACGATCACGGCCGTCGACCTGCGCGCGGAAACGCTGGGGGATAGCCTGTGGTTCGCGCGTGGCGGCCGTCATCCCGATTCGGTGGCGATCTCGCCCGACGGGCATTGGGCGATCATCGCGAACGAAGGCGAAGGTGACGATCGTGCATCGATCGCGCCGGGCAGCGTGAGCGTCCTCGCGCTGCACGCGATCGACCCTCTGACGCACCACAACTTCACTGGCGATGTCCCGAGCTTCGAGTTCGACGTGCACGACGGAATCGCGATCGATGCCGGCGAGGTCGAGCCCGAGTAGGTCGCGGTGGATCCGCGTTCGCGGTTCGCGGTCGTGACTTGCCAGGAGAACGATGCCGCCGTCGTGATCGCGCTCGATGGAGTCGAACCGCGCGTCCTTCCGACGCACTTCTACTTGCCGGCCGGTGCGGAGCCGGACGGCGCGGCAATCCTCGACGGTCACGTCGATCCGAAACTCGGTGCGGGTGCTCTCGTCGCCTTCGCCGAGGAGGGACGGTTCGATCGACACGGCCGTTGGCTCGGCCAAGCCGTCTCGTTCCATTGGATTGGCCCCGAGGGCGAGTGGTCACGCACAGAGTTCTTGTCACGAGTTGAACTTCCGCCGATCGTCGGTCGCGCGCACTGCGCTCCCGAGGGCGTCGTTCTCGCGCGTCGATCGGGCCGCGTGCTGTGCCTGGTCGGTGTCGAGCGCGCCGACCGCGTGCTACTCTTCGATGCGTCGGACGCACGCGCGCCAAGGCTCCTCGACGCAGCCTCGACCGGCAAGCGACCGGAAGGGCTCATCCTCACCACCCTCAGTGATCGCGATGTCGTCGTCTGCTGCGAAGGCAACGAGGGGCCGGGCGAGATCACCTTCCTCGAGCTCCCGCGGTGAGAGCGCATGAAGGCATCGTGCCTCAACGCCGAGAGACGCCCGTTTGCGCCACTCCACAGCTCTGAGCCCGTGCGGGCTTCGACTCGAGCCACGGACAGGACCTAGACGCCCCGGACATCCAGTGTGCCGTTCCACGACGCTGGAACCCTTGGAGTCTTCACCGTCTCTGAGGGTGAAATTTCCGTCATGTTCCGGGAGATTCCTGCCGACTTACCGAGGACTGTGTGCCGCCTCCTGATCCTCGCTTCGCTACTTGTCTTCGCCGCTTGCTCGGCAAGGTCCAACTCGGCGACGCGGTCGACGATCGCGCTGCCGTGGAACGGAGTCGAGCCCGTTCCCGTCGAAACGGACAACGTGCCGAGCGACGAGCCGAAGGCCGTCTCGTCGCTACCGTCGCGCTCGCGTCGCTTCGAGATCGAGTCGGCCGCGCTATCGCGAGCTTTCGGCCGCCCCCGAACCGTCGGTGCCGAAGTCGTCCTGCCCGCGGGGTTCCGTCCTGATACCGAACTCGTGATCGCGTACCACGTGCCCGACCTCGGCGAGGATCCCGCGCGAGTCGCCGAGCGCTTGTTCGATCTCGATGTGCCCGCTGGGCTCGTGATCGTCGTGCTCGATCCGCGCGGCATCCACGGACATCACTTGTTCACGGACTCGGTGAACGAAGGCCCGCACGGCGAAGCGCTCGTGACCGACTTGATTCCAGTTCTCGAACAGCACTTGCTATCCGGTAAATCGCCGCGTCGTCGTTGCGTCGTCGGAGTCGGACTGGGCGGATGGACCGCTATCCATCTCCAGGTCGAGTACCCACACGCTTTCGACACGGTGTTCGCTGTGGAACCGGATTCGCTCGACCTGCACAACTTCTACGGCGCGGACCTTTCGAGTGCGGACTCAGGCGGAAAGCGCAGTTCGGCGTCGAGGCGATTGCGCCTCTTGCGCGACGGAGGACTCGCGGCACGCTTGGCCAGTTTCGAGTCCGCGCTCGGCGCGCGTGGCAACGACGGCTTGCCGTTGCCGCTCTTCGCTGGTGGCGGCAGCGACGTGGAGGCCGACGTCATTGCCGGATTCACCCGCCGCGATCCAGCGACGATCGTGCGCGAACGTGGCAAGACACTCGCTCCTCGACTTGAACGCAAGATCCATGCAGCCGCGCGCTCGGGCGACCGATGGGGTCGCGACGTCGCACTTCGATCCTTCGCGATGGAGCTCGAACGGGCTGGAATCCAGAGCTCGATCCGCATACCGGACAGGCTCGACATCGACGAATCGATCGTCGGTGCTTGGGCGGCTTCGCTCGCGCCGCCACGACCTTGAGCGAGCTTGGATGAGCGTCCGTTCATCGAAGGATGAATGTCTCGCGATTTGCAGCGATCGACGCGGTGACTAACCTGCGCGCCGTCCAGATCGGCTCCGCACCGAGGCTCACCGCATGTTTGCCGTATCGCTCGCTCTCGTCGCTTCGTCCTTCGTTCCGTGTCCGAACGCCCTGCAGGATCCGTCGGATCCTGTCGGCGCGATCGGCGCGGGCGCGCCCGTGCCTGAGGGAGGCATCGCCTGTTCGCGCGTCAATATCTGTCCCGCGATCGCGAACAGCAACGGCGAAGCGTGGGCCGGCAACGGATTGGTGTGGATCACCGACCTCAGCACGCAACGCCTGAGGCTCATCGACACGACGACGCAGCCGCAGTGTACGGAGATACGATCCTGCATCGCGCCCGGCGGTGGCGTGCCCAGCGAGAACACGCTGATCGGCAACACGCTCTTTCACTACGACCTCGGCCTCGGGGTCCTGTTCCGCATCGATGCGACGACGTGCGCGCTCCTCGGCTTCTGCGATCCGCCTGGCGACAACGGCGCCGAAGGACTGACGAACGACGGCCAGTACCTGTGGCGCGGCGATTCGCAGAACCTCTACAAGTTCGATCCCACGACTTGCCAAGTGCTCCTAGTGTGCCCGAATCCCCCGGGAGATTCGGCCGACGGCCTGACGATGTGCGCGAACTACCTGGTGATGCTCGGGTATTCGGGTCGCGTCTATCAGATCGATCCGAACACGTGCCAAGTCATTTCGAGCTGTGCACTGAACCAAGGTCAAGCCGGCAACGGCATCACGTCGGATCGCATTGCCGACCTGTTCGTCGATCAGCCCGCGAACTTGGATCGCGTGAATCTCTCGTGCGGGCAACCGTTCGGCCAGCCCGTGTGCGCGACACCAGCGGCCGTCATGGGGTCCGTCGGCGTGAACCTCACGTTCATCGCGTCGGGCGAATCGATGACCGGCGCGCCGGGCGAGATGGCGACTTTCAGCGTCACGGGCTTGCCGCCCGGCGCGACGATGAACCCGCCGTTGCCGCTGATGGGCCAACCGGCGACGTCGCAGTTCTCGTGGACGCCGGGTCCGGCGCAAGTCGGGACGTTCGTCGTCACGTTCACGACGGCGGACATGCTCGGAAACACGAACTCGTGCACGACGACGATCACGATCGCGGAGTGTCACCAGCTCGTCGGCACCGGCGGCGGGGGGTCGGACCTCACGATCTTCGGCCAACTCTTCCACACGAATCTGTCGAGCGTGAGGCGCTCGTGGCCGGTCACGATGCCGCGCCGGCCACACTTGCGCGTGCCGCGCCTCGCGAGCGGTGAGATCCGCTTCTCGGTGCAGACGCTCATGCACAACCCGCACGTTTTCCCGCAGAATCCCGACCAATGGTCGCGGCGCACGGAGGTTTCGGTGCGCCCCGGGATGCTCGTGACGGCGACGTCGTTCGGTGCCTCGAACGGTATCCACCAGTCGCTGACGACTTTCGTGGACGACGTCGGCGTGCTCTACATGACGTTCCCGTTCACGATCGACGGGATGTGATCGCGCTCGAACTCGGTCAGGCGTTCCCGCGCCGCAGGTCCGGAGCCGCGGCCGCGGCCGTGTCGTAGTCCGTGGCCGACAGCGGCGCGGAACCGCCGGTCTGCGGCTCGCCGAACCCGCGTCGGCCCTTCGCGGCCGAGCGCAATGCGTCAGGTAGATAGCGCTCGAAGAACTCGCGCACGTGAACTTCCATGCGGTCGGTCTCGAAGCGCGTCTTCTCGCGCAAACCAGCGATGTGCGACACCGGCGGGAACGGCATCGGTCCGTGCACGGCTTGCGGAGCGCGCTGGAAATGCGTGCGAAACGCCCTCGGCCCGAACTCGAGGAAGTGCAGGAACGTGTGGTGCGTCGAGATCGCACCCGCCCACGGATAGGGGTGCAGATTCCAACGTGACGCGACCGCGTCGATCGCGGAGTCGACGCGTCGCTTCGCCTCGCCACCGCGCGGTCCGCGCGCCGTGTCGAACAACGCGTACAGGCGCAGGTCGTCGCCGGCCGCGTGATAAACGCGCCGAATGCCGTAGTGCGCCGGGTCTTGCGCGATGTGCGAGCCGGCTTCGAGCCCGAACTCGCCGACCAGGAACAGGTCGATCGCTTCCTGTTCCTCTTCGATCCAGGACACGGTTTCGAGCGCTTCCTCGAGCGTTTCGTCGGGATGGTCGGTGAAGGTCATCCACTCAGTCGCAACACCGGCTTCGTGGAAAGCGCGGTTCACGGTGGTCATCGTCGCGCGGTCGCAACCCTTGCGCATGAGCTCGAGGATGCGATCCGAGCCGCTCTCGATGCCAAAAGCCGCCGAACGCAGGCCCGATTCGAACAATTTCTGACAGCGCTCGGCCGTGAAGTACTTCTCGATCTTGAGGTCGCTCGACCAGCGGATCTTGACGTTCTTCTCGATCAATGCGTCGGCGAGCTTCAACGCGTACTTCGGCGACAGCACGTCGCACGACAGGTAGACGTTCTTCACGCCGTAGCGACGCGAGAGCTGACCGAGTTCGGACGCGGCTCGATCGGGCGGGATCTCGCGGTACTTCGCCGTCGCCGTCTCGGTCAAGCCGTAGTAGCAGAACGAACACTCACCCCAATAACAGCCGCGCGTCGGTGCGTAGAGCAGCGTGCGACTCGGCGCGAGGTAGCGATCGAGATCGAGGTCCGAGTAATCCGGCATCGCCGCGTCGCGCAGGTCGAGCGACCAGCGCGGCCCCGTGTGCGTGCGCTCACCCGACGGATCCGCGACGAGCAAGTTCGGCACGTCGGCGAGGATCGCGTGCTTCGCCGCCGCGTCCGGTGCGTCGCGCCAAGCGGCGAGTTTCGGTAGGAGCTGCACCAGCGTTTCTTCGCCCTCGAACAGTCCGATCGCGTCGACCCAAGTGAGAAGACGCAGTCGTCGCGCCTCGTCCAAGTGGATCGCGATCTGATGGATCGCGGGCCCGCCCAACGCGATGAACGCGTTCGGTGCGCGCTCCTTCAGGAACCGCGCGAGGTAGAGCGCTTCGGGGACCTGCGACGGGAAAACGACGGAAATCCCGATGAAAACCGTGTCCGTGACGTCGCACGGCGGGCCCTCGGCCTTGTCCCAATCCCACTCGGCGGCACTCGCGAAGTGCTCCTCATAGAACGCGTGCAGCGGACTCTTGCGGCCCTCGAAGTACTGCTCGAGCAGTTCGAAGCTCCACGGCGCGACACCGTGACTGACCGTGTTGAAGCCGTAGCGGAACGGCCAGTAGGTCGCGTTGAGCGCGTCGAAGTACTCCTCGGCCTGGCGTCGCGCGAACGTGTACGTCGCTGCATCGAAGAAGTGCTCGCGCGATTGGAACACCTCGATCGGCGAGGGCGAGGCACCCAGGATGCGCTCGAGCTTCGGCCGCGCGTCGGCCAGCGCCATGTACTCACGCTGCTCCTCGAACGTCAGCCGGTACTGCCCGTTGAGTTGCGAGAAGCGCGCGCCGAGACGTCGCCCGACGTCCGCGATGGTCTCGTGCCCGAAGAGCCAGTGCGTCGCTTCGACGTTGAGATCGACGATGCGCGCGTCGAGTCCCTTCGCGCGCAGGTGCCCCTTGAGGGTGGGCAAGGAGAGGTACGGCTGAGTCGGGTCCGCGAACGGCGGATGGATGAGAATGTGATCCAGGTTGAGGTTCCTTCATGCCCAGTGTGCTCGAAAGCCGCACCACAGGGTCGCGAGAGGCTCGTCGAAGTCCCACTCGGAAGAAATCCCCAAATCGAAGACCCCAGGTACAATCGCATTGCCGGATGCAGGTTGCAGGACCTGTCGACGGCCTGCGCTTCGCGAGGGATGAGGCTTCGATGTGAGGACCGGCAGGTGGTCTTCGATCGGGGCCCGCTCCACCCTCCGAGGACAGCGGTCCGCTGGAACGTTCTCGAACTCTGCCCCGAGTTCGCGTGCGCTCCGAAGCCCCGGGTTCGGGACGGCGGTGAGGAGAGACCCCATGATGACGATGCAGGAACGCGGACGGCTCGCGGCAGAGCGAATCGATGCGGAAGCGCCCTCGTGCGCCGACCGCCGGAGTTCCGTTCTTGCGGATCGTCGGGGATCCGTCAGCGCG
>JAYTBY010000602.1:0-3169 GCA_043736755.1 Planctomycetota bacterium
GGGGCGGGTGCGCGTCGATGGCCGCGCCGGTGAACCGCGGATTCGGGCCGACGACGTGACGCGCGCGGTCTCGCACGTCTCCGCGCATCCGGCCGTTCGCCGCGTCGTCGTCCCGATGCAGCGCGAAGAAGCGCGGCGGCGCAACGGCGTCGTCGCCGAAGGTCGAGACGTCGGGACTGTCGTGTTCCCGGCCGCGGACTTCAAGTTCTACCTCGACGCCTCCGCGGAGGTTCGCGCCGAGCGACGCGCGCTGGAGATCGGTGCGCCCGAGCGCTACGGCGAGATCCTGCTCGCGATGCGCGAGCGCGATCGCCTCGACATGACGCGCGCCGATTCGCCACTCGTGCGCGCGGACGACGCAATCCTCGTGGAAGCGGACCAGATGGATGCGGCGGCTGTCGTGCGCGCGATGCTGGGACGGGTTAGGGCCCGAGCACGGGCTTAGAGCCTGGGCCTTGGCCCAGGCTCCACAAGAACTGCCCGGGCGCCACCGCCGTTGCCCGGAACGGCGTACTCCCTCTCTCTGTCTCTGTCTTCTCTCTCTCTCTTCTGACTCTCTCCCGTGACGCCCGACTCCCCCGACCCGATCCTCACGCGGCCGACCTTCGTCTACCGCCTGTGCAGTCTTTCGGCCTGGCTCTACTGCAAGATCTGGCACCGCCTCGAAGTCCGCGGCCTCGAAAACATCCCAGCGGAGGGCGGCGTCGTCCTCGTGACGAACCACCAGTCCCACGTCGACATCCTGATCCACGGCGGCACCGTGCCCCGTCACGTCTCGTTCGTCGCGCGCGACACGCTCGCGAACCAAGCTTGGCTCGCGTACGTGATGCGCCAATGCGGCGCGGTGCTGATCCAACGCGGCGCGAGTGACCGCAAAGCGCTGCGCGCGATGGCCGATCACTTGGAGCAAGGCGACGTCGTAGCGGTCTTCCCTGAAGGCACGCGCACCGAAGACGGCAACTTGCGGGAGTGGAAGGGCGGCGCATTGCTCACGGCGCGCCTCGCGAAGGTGCCGCTCGTCCCGTGCGGGATTTCCGGCGCTTTCCAAGCGTTTCCGCGCGGCGTCGCGTTCCCGCGACCGATGAAGATCCGCGTGAGCTACGGCGCGCCGATCGACAGCGCGCTGCCCGATGCCCAAGAACGGATGGTCGCCGCCGTCGCGGCACTCGCAGGCGTCGAACCCTACCGCGCCGTGTCCGCCTTGCCGGTACCCGGTGGTTGACGGCCTGACCTCGGGCGGGCTCGGCGGCGCGCTCGCGGCGAGCTTCGTCGCCGGAGGTCTCGCGACCGCCCTCGGTGGCGCGGTGGCGCTCCTCGTTCCGACGCTCACGGAGAAGCGTCGCGCCGCACTCACCGGCTTCAGCGCGGGCGTCATGCTCGGCGCGTCGTTCCTCGCGCTGCTCCTCCCGGCGATCGCGATCGAGGCGGCGCGCGGTGGCGCGCTGAACGGACTCGTGTTGCCCATGATCGGGCTCGTGGCCGGAGCGTTCGCGATCGCGTTGCTCGACCACTTCGCGCCGCACGAGCACTTCCTCGGCGGACGCGAAGGGCCGACTTCGCCGACGCTCGCGCGCACGTGGCTCTTCGTCATCGCGATCGCGCTGCACAACCTGCCCGAGGGTCTCGCCGTCGGCGTCGGCGTCGCGAGCGGCGACACAGCGCTGGCCGACGGCGTGACGCTCTCGATCGGTCTACAGAATGCGCCCGAGGGACTCATCGTCGCCGTTGCGCTGCTCGCCGAGGGCTACTCGCGCGCGCGGGCGTTGTGGTACGCGGCGCTCTCGGGGTTGGTCGAGCCGATCGGCGCCGCTGTCGGTTTCGGCGCGGCGAGCGCGGCCGACGCGGCGTTGCCGCTCGCGCTGGCCTTCGCCGGCGGCGCGATGATCTACGTCGTCTCGGGCGAGGTCATCCCCGAGAGCCACCGCGGGAACGGCGCGAAGGCCGCGACGTGGGGGACCGTGTTCGGCTGTGGCGTCGCGATCGTGCTCGACCGCGCGTTCGGGTGACCCGCGCGCGGTCTACGGGCAGAGCACGATGCGCAACCCGTCGCTCAGGTTGAAGCCCGCTCCGCCGCCCGCGACGTTGCGGTACCAGAACTGCGCGTAGATCGTCGACCCCGGCGTGAAAGATCCGACCGGCGCGACACCCGCGAGGTCGAACGGTTGCGCCACATTCCCCGAGCCGTCGACGGCGACGACCGGGAACCGCGCGCTCGGATTCCCAACGCAGCGAAACCCATTCCCGAATGGCGCGAGCGTCGCATTCGGGCCGAAGAAGAAGCGCCCGTTCGTGGAGGGCGGCAACGCGAACGCGCGCAGAACGAGGTCGTTCGTCGCGATGGAGGTCGAGCCCGACGACGTCATGCGCGCGCCGATCGGATCGATCGAGTTCGGCGCGGTCTGGCACACGTTCGTCGGTGCGCTGCAGTCGGGTGAGTAGGGAAACGCGTTCGAGAGCCGATCGCTGCTCGTTCCCGGGATGCGCACCAGTACGTCACCGGGTCCTGCACCGACGGGCAACGCGATCGAAATCGCCGTGCCGGTCGAGAACACGCCGATCGCGACCAACGGCTCGCCCGTCGTGTTCGGCGCCACGCGTGTGAACCACACCTCGTTGTCGAAGGGGGCGAAGTTCACGCCCGTGATGTCGATCGTTCCCGAGGTCGCGAGGACGGATGTGATGCGCGGCTTCGACGGCGACGCAACGCCGTAGATCGCTTGGATGCCCGCCATGTCATCGGCTTCGATCGAGCGTCGACCGACACTCGGGTCGAACGCACTCGACATCGTGGCTCCGGGGACACTCGAGGTGCCGAGGCCGAGGGCCGCGCCGTAGAGGAAGGTCGCGCTGGCTTGCAGATCGAAGCTCCCGGGGGCGAGCGTCGTGCCCGGTCCGTCCTCCCAGGTCGCGTCTTCGTAGAAGCGCATGCGCCAACCGGGGCCACCGCCGGTTTCGATGAAAGCGATTGCCGCGCCGCCCGAGCCCGAAATGGCGCTCGCCACGTTGTCGTCGGGTCCGCCGACGGAATCCGCGAGCCCCTGCCACGTGGGATCGAAGTTCGCGCCGCCCGACCCGAGACCGCCAAGTTGGTGCGGATCGCCGCCGCCGCTCCCATGCAGACCGCTCTGCCACTCGATGGTCGCTTTCCAGATCGCGAGCTCGGCGCCGG
>JAYTBY010000603.1:0-3168 GCA_043736755.1 Planctomycetota bacterium
TGATGGCTGGCCTCCCGTCAGCGGTCGACGCGCGGGCGCCGCGCGTTCAGCGCGAAGTCACGCTCGTGATCGATCGCTCGGGCAGCATGGCCGGCGCGAAGATCGGCCAGGCGCGCGCCGCGGCGCTCCAAGTCATCGAGGCGCTGGAACTCGGCGAGGACTTCAACATCGTCGACTACGCGACGCAGATCGCGCAGTTCGCCCCGCGTCCGGTCACGAAGGACGAGCAGACTCTGCGCGCGGCGCGTGAGTACATCGCGAACCTCCGCGCGATCGGAGGAACGAACATCTCCGACGCGCTGGCCGAGGCGTTGCGACCCACGCCGCGCGCGGGTGTGTTGCCGATCGTGCTGTTCCTGACCGACGGGCTGGCCACGGTCGGCCGCACGTCGGAGCTCGCGATCCGCGAACTCGCCCTGCGCGGCAACCCGCACGCGCGGCGCATCTTCACCTTCACCTTCGGCGTCGGCAACGACGTCAACGTGCCGCTGCTCGATACGCTGGCGGACCTGACGCGCGCGACGAGCACGTACGTGCAGCCGCGTGAGGACGTCGAGCTGGCCGTCGCGCGCGTGTTCGGCCGCTTGAATGGCCCGGTGATGTCGGACCTGGAGCTCGTGACAGTCGACGCGCGCGGACAATCGACGACGCGCGTCGTGCGGGATCTCTTGCCGGCGCGCTTGCCCGACCTGTTCGCCGGCGACCAGCTCGTCGCGCTCGGCCGCTACGTCGGCAACGAGCCGATCGACTTCCGTCTGAGCGGGAACCTGCGCGGAACGCGCCGCACATTCGCCTTCCGCTTCGGGCTCGAATCGGCCAGCACGAAGAACGCCTTCGTGCCGCGACTGTGGGCGACGCGCCGCATCGCACTGCTCATCGACCAGGTGCGCCAAGGCGGCGCGCAGCTCGCAGGCACTCCGGCCGAGATCGGGCGCAGCCTTTTCGCCGATCCGCACTTCAAGGAGCTCGCCGACCTGATCCTCGAGCTCTCGATGCGCTTCGGTGTGCTCAGCGAATACACCGCGTTCCTCAGCCTCGAAGGCACGAACCTCGGCGACTGGGAAGGAATGCGTGCCGCGTGCACGGGCGAGCTCGACGGCAAGGCCGTGCGCACGCGCTCGGGCGTTGCCGCAGTCAACCAGGGGCAGAACCACAACGAGCGCAAGCTCTCGGGTCAACTCGACTATCGGAACGGTTACTGGGACACGAACCAACAGCGCGTCGAACTCTCGGGCGTCCAGCAAGTCTGCGATCGCGCCTTCTTCAAGCACGGCGCGCAGTGGATCGACGCCGGGATCATCGCGAAGAAGACCTCGCTCGCGCGCGCGCGCACGATCGCGTTCGACAGCAGCGAACACGCCGCGCTGCTCGCGCGCCTGATCACCGAGGGACGTCAGGGACTCCTCGCGCTGGGCGACGGGATCCTGATCGAACTCGAGGGAGAGAACGTCCTCATCCACAACCGGTGAGGAGTACCGACAACCGGCGCGCGGCACGTCCGCGTGCGAACTTCGAAGGAGACGATTCCATGATCAAGATGCTGTGTGCCAGTTCCGTCCTGTTGTCCGTCGGCTCGGTCCTTCCGATGTCCGAAGTGCCACCGATCGCGACGAGCCCGGTCGTCGAGGTTCCGGTGCGTGCACAATCCGCCGTCGATCTCGCCATCTGCCTCGACACAAGTGGCAGCATGCAAGGCCTGATCGACGCCGCGCGCTCGAAGCTGTGGGCCGTCGTCAACGACTTGGCACTCGCGCGCCCGGCGCCGCGGCTGCGCGTCGCGCTCCTCACCTACGGCAACGACGCGCATCAAGCGGAGAACGGCTGGGTCAAGATCGACGTGCCGTTCACGGCCGACCTCGACCTCGTCTCGAAGCACTTGTTCGAGCTGACGACGAACGGCGGCACGGAACTCGTCGGTCGCGTGATCCAGCGCGCCGCGGACGAGCTCGCGTGGAGCCCCGAACAGAACGCGCTGCGGCTGATGATCGTCGCCGGCAACGAAGCAGCCGATCAGGACGCGACCGTGCGGTTCCAGGACGCTTGTGCGCGTTCGATCGCGCGCGGGATCATGGTCGACGCGATCTACTGCGGTACCGATGGCGACGAGATCGCGGCCGGTTGGCGCAACGTCGCGCGGCTCGCCGACGGACAGTTCGCGGCGATCGACCACCAGAACGGCACCGTCGCGATCGCGTCGCCGTTCGACGCGCGCCTCGGTGATCTGAGCGTCGCGCTCAACGCGACCTACATCCCCTACGGCGCGGCGGGCGAAGCCGGTCGCTCGAACCAAACCGCGCAGGACCAGAACGCGGGCAAGGTCTCGTCGGATGCTGCTGCGGCGCGCGCAGTGTGCAAGTCCACGGGCAACTACCAGTGTGGTTGGGACCTCGTCGACGGCACGCGGTCGGGCGAGATCAAGCTCGACGCGGTCAAGGCCGATGACCTGCCCGTGGAGCTGCGCAAGATGACGAAGGCCGAGCTCGCGAAGCATCTCGACACGAAGTGGACCGAGCGGACGGCGCTCCAGAAGCAAGTCGCGGATTTCGGCGCCCAGCGTCAGACGTTCGTCAACGCCGAACTGCAGAAGAGTGCGCTCGATCCCTCGAAGTCGTTCGACGTGGTGCTGCGCAATGCGATTCGCACGCAGGCGCGCGCGATAGGTCTGCAGTTTCCGGCGGAGATCCCGTCGGTGACGCCCCTCGCGAAGAAGGGCGAGGACGGTTGCTGATGCTGTCGACTCGCCGGAGCTCGAACGGCGTGCAGGGAGCGTCGCGTGTCGACGCTCCCTGCGCGTCGCTACGCTCACGCGTGTGCAAGACTCGAAAGGACACGCTGTGACGCGCCGCAAAGTGCTCGTCGTCGAGGACGACGCCGCGATCCGGCGCGGGCTGTGCGACAGCTTGACCTTCGCGGGCTACGCCGTGATCGAGTGCGCCGACGGGCTCGAGGCCCGACGCCTCGTGGTCACGGCCGAGCTCGACCTCGTGCTGCTCGACCTCGTGCTGCCCGGCGCGAGCGGCCTCGAGATCCTGGCCGAGCTGCGCAGGAGTCGGCCGACTCTGCCGGTGATCATGGTCACCGCACGCGGCGCAGAGGAGGATCGCGTGCGCGGTCTCAAGCAGGGCGCTGACGACTACGTCGTCAAGCCTTTCAGCTCGACCGAACTCC
>JAYTBY010000604.1:0-6887 GCA_043736755.1 Planctomycetota bacterium
ACACCGACACCGATCGTCGCGTCACATCAGCAGCGTGCCCGACTTCTGTCCGAGCAGGTCTTTCAGGCGCAGCATCACGTTCGAGTGGATTTGGCACACGCGGCTTTCGGTGAGGGCGAGCATCTCGCCGATCTCGCGCATCGTGTGGCCGACTTGGTAGTACTGCTCGATGATGAAGCGTTCCTTGTGCGTCAGCGAGCGCGTCAGGAAATGCATCATGTCGCGCTTGTTCAGTTCGCCGATCGGGTCGACGGCGCGGCGATCTTCGAGGACGTCGACCTTCTCGACCGAGCTGTCGTCCTCGCGGTCTTCCCACTTCTCGCTGAGGGAGAACATGGCTTTGGCGTTGGCGCTCGAGATCTCCATCGCGAGCTCGTCGTGCTCCATGTCGAGCTCCGAGGCGAGCTCGGCATGCGTCGGCTCGCGACCGAACTCGCCGGTCAACTTCTGGTAGGCGCGGTCGATCCGTGAGGCCTTCAACCGGACGAGGCGCGGCACCCAGTCCTGCGAACGCAGGTGGTCGAGGATCGACCCGCGAATCCGCATCGTGCAGTACGTCTTGAACTTGATGTTGCGTTCCGGCTCGAAGCCGCGGATCGCGTCCATGAGGCCGAAGTTGCCCCACGAGATCAGGTCGTCGACGTCGATCGACTTCGGCAGCGATTGGAGCTGGCGCTCGGCGATGTAGCGCACGAGCGGCTGGTGCCGCTCCATGAGCCTGTTGCGCAGCGTCTCGATGTCATCGGCGCTCTTGGCCTTGCGCGCCTTGTGGTAGCTGAGCCAGATGTCTTCGGTCGTCGTCTCACCCGGTTCGCCCGCGCCGGACAGGCCCTTGCGCTGCGGCGTGCTGGGTAGCTGCTCGACCCGACTCTTCTGGACGTCGAGCACGAGACGGAGTCGCGTCTCCGGCTTCGCCTTGACGGGCGGCGCGATCTTCTTGGCAGCTGCGGACTTTTTCTGGGGCATTCTCGAGCATCCTTCGAAAACAGCGGTAGCGGGCACGCAGTTCAGGTGGTCATCAACGAGTGGACCGGGACGCCGGCGAGGCGCTTCCGGCCACTCAGGAATCCGAGTTCGATCACGAAGGCAGCACCTACGGGCCTACCTCCGATGCGGTTCACGAGCTTGAGCGCGGCTTCCATCGTCCCACCCGTCGCGAGTAGGTCGTCGACGAGCAACACGCCTTGGCCGGGCTTGCACGCGTCGAGGTGGATCTCGAGCCTGTCCGTGCCGTACTCGAGGTCGTAGCTCTCGGCCGCCGTCTTCCACGGAAGCTTCCCGGGCTTGCGGATCGGCACGAAACCTTTTTTCAGGTGGTGCGCGAGGGCAGTCCCGAAGATGAACCCGCGCGACTCGATGCCGCACACGAGGTCGAAGCTCTGAGGGTCGACCTTCGCGGCGAGGCCGGCGATCACTTCTTGGAGCCCGCGCGCGCTGCCGAGCAGCGGCGTGATGTCCTTGAAGAGGATGCCCTTCTTCGGAAAGTCGGGGACGTCGCGGATGTAGCTCTGGATCACGAGGCTTCGTCTTCCTGCGCCGTCCACCCGGTCGTGTCCCGAAGTGGAAAGGGTTTCCACATCGAGGCGTGGCGGGTGCACGACGTCTTTCGGCGCGAACCCTCCCGGGCTTGAGCGGCGCCCTACATCTCGTCGGGAGCCGCGCAGCCGAGCAGTCGCAAACCGTTGCCAATCACTGTCTTAGAAGCACGCACCAAGGCGAGTCGCGCGGCCGTGACGGCCGGCTCCTGCCCCAGGACGCGGGCTTGCACATACCACGCGTTCAGATCGCGTCCAAGAGCGAGCAACGCGTTCGCGACGAGCGAAGGCTCGGCGTGCTCGGCCGCCGAGCGCACGACGTCGGGAAAACGACCGAGGCGTGTGAGCACGGGCCCAGCGTCCTCGAGCTTCGACCAGTCGGGTGCCGCCAGGCCTTCGCCCGCCGCCAGCACCTTGCGCTCGATCGAGGCCAGACGGGCGTGCGTGTACTGCAGGTACGGCCCCGTCTCGCCCTCGAAAGACAGGATCTCCTCGCGGTCGAACAGGACGTCCTTGATGCGCTCGCGCTTCAGGTCGTTGAACACGATCGCGCCGATGCCGACCTGTTCGGCGACGGCGCGCGGGTTCGCGAGGAGGGCGTTCTTCTCCGCGATGATGCGCGTCGATTCCTCGACGACTTCGTCGAGGAGATCGTCGAGCACGAGGACGTCGCCCTTGCGACTCGCGAGCTTCTTCTTGTCCTTGCCGAGGAGCAAGCCGAACTCGACGTGCTCGACGCGCGGCTCCCACGGGAGCCCGAGGCGCTTCAGCACCGCCTTCAACTGACGGAAGTGCAGCTTCTGTTCGGCGCCGACGACGTACAGCGCGCGCTCGAAGTGGAATTCCTCGAAGCGGTGGAAAAGCGCCGCCAAATCGCGCGTGGCGTAGAGCGTCGTGCCGTCCGTCTGGCGCAGGAGGCACGGGGTCTCCTTGAGGGCCTTGTCTACGCCCTCGAGCTGAACGATCAACGCGCCGTTCGAAACCTCGGCGATTCCGGCCTTTTCGCATGAGCGAATCGCGGAGCCGATGAACGGCTCGTAGAAGCTTTCGCCGCGCACGAGGTCGTGCCGGATTCCGAGGCGCGCGTACGTCTTGGAAAATCCGCGCAAGGAAGCTTCAGTCGCCCAACGCCATGTGGCGCGGACCTCGCCGTCGCGACCGCTCTCCAATTCCTGCCAGGCCGCGCGCGCCTCGGCCGCGAAGGTCGGGTCCAGTTCTGCGGCCTGCTTGCTGCGCTGGTAGAGCTCGAGGAGCCCGCGCACGGGGTCTCTTTCGAGATCGACCTCACTCTTCCAGCGGCGCAGCGCGACGACGAGCCCGCCGAACTGCGAGCCCCAGTCTCCGATGTGGTTGATGCCGACGACGCGGTAGCCGAGCGCGCTGAAGATCCGCCCCAGCGCGGCACCTAGGATCGTCGAGCGCAGGTGCCCGACGTGCATCGGCTTCGCGATGTTCGGGCTCGAGAAATCGATGACGATCGTCTTGCCCAGGCCTTCGTCCGAGCCGCCGTAGTTCGCGCCGCGCGCCGTGATCTCGCCGATCACCGTCTGGGCGAGCGGGCCACGCTGAATCGTGAAGTTGAGGTACGGCCCAGCGGTGACAGCCCGGATCGACGGGATCGAATCGCCAAGCGCGACTGCGAGTTCCGTCGCGAAAACGGCCGGGGCCTTCTTGGCCACTTTCGCGGCCTGGAAGCACGGGAACGCGACGTCGCCCATCGACGCATCGCGCGGCGCCTCGAGCTTGACGTCGGCGAGGGCCAAGCCCGTGGCCCGCGCGAGGGCGGCGCGGATCGCGTCCAAGAAGGTCTGCATGGGGGGCGCCGTTGTAGGGGATCGCCGCCCGGCGAGCACGGCTCGGAGGCCGCATCGGACTCGCCGGCCACCATCAATCTGCAGTTCACGTCAAGTTCCATGGGCGCTTCGTACGAATCTGCATTTCAGCGGAGCTGGTCGGCAGTACCCCTTCCGCAGAAGGACAACATGGCAGGTTTCAGGCAGATCCCCCCGAAGCGGGGGCAGCGGCGAGGGATGACCCTCGTCGAGCTGACCGTTGCGGTCACGGTCCTCGTCGTCGGGGTGCTCGCCTTCGCGCAGACCCTCGTCGCGATGGAGCGAGCGCGCGTGAGCACACGCGATACAGGCCGTGCGACGGAAGCCGCTCGGGCGATGCTCGAGCGGATCCAGGCCGAGGCCTTCCCCGAAGCGTTCCGGCGTTACAACGACACGGACGCCGACGATCCGGGCGGCATAGGTACGGCCCCGGGCGCGAACTTCGCGGTCGTCGGTCTCAGCGCTCGCGCCGGCGACCACGATGGGCTTTCGGGCGAAGTCATCTTCCCGACCCCGGTGGGTTTTCCCGGCGAGCTGCGTGAGAGCGTGGTCGACGCGGCGCTCGGCATGCCGCGAGATCTCAACGGGGACGACGTCGTCCACCAGACGGCCAGCTACGCCACGGACTACGACATCCTGCCCGTCCGCGTTCGCGTTTCGTGGATCGGCATCACGGGCCAGTCGCAGGTCGAACTCAGCACTGTGCTGGGGAGTTACCGCTGATGCGCGGCCATCGATCCTGCAAACGGCGTCGCGCCGCGTTCACGCTCCTCGAGCTCGTCATCAGCGTCGCGATGATGGGCGTCGTGCTGGGTTCCGTCAGCCTGTTCCAGGTTCGGAGTCAGGAGCACACGGACTCGATGCTCGTGAGCGAGCGCGTCGAGACCCAGGCCCGTCGGACACTCATTCGCATTGCGGACGAGCTGCGCGGTGTCGGCACGGGTCTTCTCGTGCCGGATCCGACGTCGAGCCTCGGAACCTCCAACTTGCTCTTCCAGCGTCCGACCGACGTGACGAACGCGGGCGTCGTGGTGTGGGGCGCGCCGTCACGGCTTCAGCTCGAGCTGGAACCCAGCGAGACGAACGATGGTGTCGACCAGGACGGAGATGCCCTCGTGGACGAGCGTCGCCTCGTCCTGACCCGCGACATCGGCACTATCGACCAGAAATCCATCGTGCTGTGCACGGGCATTGCCGAGCTTGCGAACGGTGAAGTCGGGAACGGCAGCGACGACAACGGGAACGGACTCGTCGACGAGCCCGGCTTCTCGATCCGTCGCGTCGGCGACCTCTTGACGATCCGCTTGACCGTTCTCGCTCCGTCGGGGGGCGGAGCGAGCGTGAGCACCAGCACCGAGACCAGCGTCGTACTGAGGAACTGAACCATGAAAACTCCGATCCTTTCGAATGCAGGCAACCGGCAGCAGGGCTCCGCCTTGGTGATCGTGTTCCTGTCCGTGACCGTCCTGGCTGGAATGTCCGCCGCGCTCCTCGCCGTGAACTTGGCGAGTTCGCGGGAACAGCAAGGCGAACAGAGTCGAACGCACGCGAGGTACGTCAGCCAAGCGGGGCTCACGCAGTCGATGTTCCTGTTGGCTCAAGGCGACAGCGCCAATGTCGGTTCCGCTCAGCACCCGACGGCTTTCGGAACGTCTTCGTATTGGGTGGTCGCCGACCAGCCTTCCGCGAACATCACGCGCATGCGCGCAACGGGGTCCGACGGTAGGAGTGGAGCGAGCATGGAGCTCGTCGTGCGTTCGGTGCCGAACACGATCTGGCGTTACGGTGCCTTCGGCCGCGAGTTCGTGCACATGGATTCGAACGCGCGCGTGGACAGCTACAACTCGACACTCGGAACCTATGCCTCCCAGGCCACGAACGGCTCGGGTTCCACCGCCCACGCGTTGACGAACGGTGACGTCGGGTCGAACGGGGACATCTCGATCGACCAGAACGCCAAAGTCTGGGGCGACTCGATTGCGGGTCCGAGCCGTTCGACGACGGTGTTCGGGAACGCGATCGTGACCGGTTCGACCACGCCCGCGTCGACCAACGTCGAGATGCCTACGATCACGGTTCCCACGTACACGTCGTACGGTTCGCTCGGGGTGACCTCGAACATGACACTGCCTTCGAGCAATCGCACCTACGGCGCTCTCTCGATCAACAACAACAGGACGCTGACCATCACGGGTCCAGCCAACTTCGTGGTGAGCAGCTTGACGATGCGCTCGGGTTCCAAAATCGTCGTGAACGCGACGAGCGGACCCGTGTCGATCTACGTGCTCGACAACTTCGTGATGAACTCGAACACGCAGTTCTACTCCACGGATTACAAGCCGCAGAACGTCAAGCTCTTCCTGCTCAGCGACAACGTGATCAACCCCGAGGTCACGGTCCAATTGGACACGGTCGACTTCGACTCGAACTCGAGCATCTACGGCACGATTTACGCGCCCACGGCTGCCGTGACATTCGACAGTAATTTCGAGCTCTACGGTGCGATCCTCGCACGCAGCATCGACATCGACAGCAACTCGAGATTCCACTTCGACGAGGCTCTGATCAACGCGACGGCCAGCGGACCTCCGACCTTCGAGACGATCTGCTGGCGCGACATCCCCCTGCCGGATTGAGGCCCACGTGAAGTCCATCCATCGATCGTCGCTGCTCTTCTCGGCCGCGCTGGCCTTCGCCTCGCCGGCCGCGTCCCGATCCGAGACGGTGTCGAGCGGACTCCCGCATGGGTCAGCCAGCGCGACCTCCGAGGAGTTGCGCACCGTCGGTGGTGCGCTTCGCCAGGCGCGCAAGCAGGCGCAGGAATCCTTCGAGCCGATCGTGGAGCGCATCGTGAGCTGCGGTCCGAGAGCACTTGAAGTCGCCTTCGATGTCCTCGTCACGGAGCAGATCCCGGAGTTCCAGGCCGGCGATTCGCTCCAAGTCCTCAGCCAGCCTCAGCGCGACATCCTTCTCGTTGCGCTGGCGCGGTTTCCTCACGCGAATGTGCGGCAGCACGTCCGCGTTCAGCTCGCCGCAGCGGGCACGGACTCGAAAACGGCGCTCGCTGCCGTTCGGGTGTTCGGTGCGATCGGCGACGCCCGCGACCTCCAGCGGATCGCCGCGCTCGCACCAAGAAAGCTCGAACATGCCGATACGCTGACTCGAGTGGCGTCGGAATCATTGCGCACGGCTACGGAGTCCATCCTGGCCCGCGATCCGCGCGCATGGGTCGAGATCATGGACGTCGTGCGCACGACGGATCGAAGTGTTGCACGCTCCATGCTGGAAGCTGCATCCGCCCGTCGTGATCCGCGCGCTCTGGCGGTCCTGTCGGACGGCGCGCGCACCCATCGCAATCTTGCACCCTTGTGCGTCGCCGGATCGAAAAAAGTTGGCCCGTCCATGGACGCCGGAGTCGCTGGCGACTTCGTGCGGTGGATGGTCGATGAGCTGCCCCACGCACGTGCCGAGCATCGGCGCGGCCTCTACCAAGCGATCGGTACCCTCGACGATGGCACGC
>JAYTBY010000605.1:0-3162 GCA_043736755.1 Planctomycetota bacterium
GTCTGGGGCGGGAGCCCGGCCCCGAACGCCAGCCCCTGACCGACGGTCAACGGGCCGCGGATTCCGGGCACGAGCCCCTCGACTCGGATCCGAGGATCACCCGCAAGGGTCGGCCAGAACGTGGTCGTGAGCACGTGCTGCGCGACGTCCACCGGCAGAAGTTCCTCGTCGATGCTCGTGGTGTCCAAGCGCTCGAGCGACACCGTCACCGACGACTGCGCGCCTCCGGCCGCGAGCTCGGCCAGCGGCAGACGGAGTCCGAACCCGCGCAGGAAGGTCGGCGCCGACCACAAGAGAGCGGACGAGGGCGGAAAGGTGGCCATCCCCGAGATCGCACCGAACTCGCGCGCTCGGACGGGCACAGGGCCGAAGTTGCACTCGAAGCGCTGGTCCATGCCGTCGAACGTGCACGAGCTGACGGTCGCGAGCGTCTCGCCTGGCCGCGGGAAACGTGTGTCGGAGACCCGCCGCGTATAGGCCGTGATCGACGGGTCCACCGAGGTCACGATGCCGGCGACCGTGGCGGTCGACGTCGCGCTGGGCGCGAGCGGGATCGAAACCGTGTCACTCGGGATCCCATCGAACGTGAACAGGTCATAGCCGGTGCGCCGCACCGTGACGAGCGTGCGCCCGACCAACGCCGGATCGAGGACCGCGCGGCCATCCACGTCCGTCGTGTCGCTGTCCACTGCGAACAGCGATCCGGCGACGTCCTCGTGGGTGAGCACCTCGGCACCCGAGATCGAGAGGAGCGTGTTCGCATCGAAAACCTCGACGTTCACGCTCGAAAACGGCCGTGCAACTCCACTCGACGCCGCGCCGCGTTGGACGTAGGTCCCCGAGGCGATGCCGCTGGCGTTCAACGCCCGGTCGTAGATCGTGAGCTGGTAGGCGAGCGGCTGCTCGGTCGCCTGCAACACGCCGACGAGCACGGGTGCCGCGACGAAGAGACGGGTCGTCGGATCGGAGCCCACGACGGGCGGGACTTCCCCGCCCACGATCTCGTTGTCACCGAGCACCGTCGTGACGAGCGCCGCGCGCAGGCTCTCGCTGGCGAGTCCCGTGATCACCACATCGCGCGCGTCGGAGGCGATCGCGCCAGTCGAAGTGCCGGCGTGCCCCACGCCGAGGAGTGTCGGGGCCGTCGTGTCGAGCAGCGGACCTTGCGTCCCGCTCGCGACCAAGTCGACGTCGAGAACGGTCACGGGCGATTCGAGGTTCCCGCGCCTCAGCCGGAACGCCATCTGGATGGTTCCGTCGCGAACGCGACCTGCGAGTGGCGACGTCGTGCGCAGAAGGTCCAATTCCGCTGCCGTGAACGTGAACGACGTCGGCGGCGCGACGACGGTCGCCGCACGGAACAGCGCGACGGTGAGCGGCGCCTCGACAACCTCGGGTTGGGTCCCGAACACGAACACGCCCAGTTCGTCGCCCGCGATCGCGTCGGTCAATTCGACGCGCACGGCCAGGTCCGCCGCGCCCGTCAAGTTCGTGATGCCGATCGCGTCGGTGGGCATCGACGTGATCGAGGACGACCTGGGCGCGGAGAAGGGCAACGTGCGGAACGAGCGCGAGCTGGCCGCGAGTTCGACGCCGTCCTGGTCCTCGATCTTCGCTCCGGTGGGCGAAAGGTCGAGCGTGACCTCGCGATCCGTGCCCAGCGACGCGGGCTCTCCCTCCGCGTCGCGACTGCGCCAGCGGAAGCAGCGCGTGTCCGTCGCGAGTCCCGAGACGAGGACCGGTGACGCCGTGTCGTCGAACATCGGCTGCATGCCGCCCGTTTCGACGATGAACGACGCGTCATTCACCGTCGTGGCATCCATCGGTCGCGAGAAGACGACCGTCAACTCGGTCGTGGTCGGCAACCCCGTTTCCAGGTCGCCCGGGTACGAAAGGATGACACTGGGCGCGACGGGCGCCGCCGCCGCGACCGTGAACGTGCCCACGACACCGTTGCTTGGACGCATCACCGCCTGACCCGTCCGATCCCCCACCGTGGCGTTTTCGCGGTAGCTGACCTGGTACTGCGCGCCGAGCGTCAGGGTCGCGATCGGAAAGAGGACCAAGACCCGTCCGTCTCCAACGAGCGCCGTCGCTTGGAGAGGCACGGCGCCGAACCCAACTCGCTCGAGCTCGTACGCGAACCCGAGCGTCGCGTTCGACATCGCCTCGCTGAAGACGATGGCGATCGCGGTCCGTGGATCGACCGCGTTTCCGGTCGGGGCGAAGCGCTGGATGCTCGGCACGGCGGCCCGCAGGATCTGGCCCGATTCGGGCGCGGACGCGGAGAGCGTTCCGAGCGCCCCGCCCTGTCCCGCCTCGGAACAGTCGCCGCCGAAGACGCAAGCCGGATTGTCGCAGCCTGTCAGGAGACCGGCCGGAAGCGCGAGCAGCGCCGCCGCGGTGAAGAGGGTCGCGACACGAACTCGTGCGGGGAATCGAGGGGAGGGCATGCGGAACCTGGAGTACGTCTCGTCTCGGGAGCCAGAATGAACGAGACGACGGACAGCGTGTCATCTTCCCGACGAGGCGCACCGTTGGAAGCGCGCCGCGTCCAAATCGTGACCTTGTGTCGTGGACGACCTAGTGTGCGCACCTCCGATCGGCGGGGTCCACACGCAGATCGACGCTAGACTGCGTGGGCCGAGAGCCCGGGCCCCCGCACCGATCGGCCTCGACGATTCGACCTCCGCCCGATGCCCTTTCCCCGCGATTCCAGCCGGTTCCGATCCCAGCTCGCTCTCGCGGGCTGGGCGGCGATCGTCGGCTGCCGCGCCTCCGATCCGGTCCCCGCGGGCGACCACGGATCCGACGCTTTCGAAGCCCGGGTCACCGACGCGGCCGAGGCGCGGCTCGCGTCGATGTTCCCCGAGATCGAGGGCGCGCCGACGCGCGCGGCGATCGCGGAGACCGTGCTCGACGAGGCACGGTCCGACCGCGGCGCCGAGGACAGCGCCGCCGTCCGCGCGCGCGCGATCGAAGCTCTGCGAGCCGGCGACGACGAAACGGCGCGTCAACTCTTGTCCGAACTCGCCGCGGACCGTCAGGCGAACTCCGCGCGCGCCCTGCGCGACGCGGGCGACGTCGACGGCGCGCTCGCAGCATTTACGAGCGCGCTCGACATCGCGCCGCAATCCGCGAGCCTCCTCCGCGAGCGCGGTG
>JAYTBY010000606.1:0-6878 GCA_043736755.1 Planctomycetota bacterium
ACGCGGGTTCGTTGTGACCCTAGGGAGGAGCGCCGACGCCGCAGGGATGCCGCAAGCGGGGTGAATATTGAAACGAACTTCGGGATCACCCCACTAGCGCTCCTCGTTCTATGGCCGCGCGTGACGCGCAAGGTCCCAGCGCCGCTCGTCGCACTGACCGCGGCCGGTGTGGTGACGTGGATCTGCGCCTCGTACTTCGAAGGCTTTCGCGTCGACACGATCGCGGGTCGTTTCGAAGGCGGGATTCCGCGCTTGCCGCCGCACTTCGATTGGCCGTGGAACTTTCCCGGAGCCGACGGACGACCACTCGGACTGTCGCTGGGAGTCTTGCGCGATCTCGCTGGACCCGCGTTCGCGATCGCGGTCCTCGGAGCGATCGAGTCGCTGCTCTGCGCGGTCGTCGCCGACGGCATGGTCGGGACCAAGCACGATTCCGACGTCGAGCTCGCCGCGCAGGAACTCGGGAACGTCGTCGCGCCATTTTTTCGGTGGTTTCGTGGCTACGGGGGCGCTCGCGCGCACGGCCACGAACGTGCGCGCCGGCGCACGTTCACCGATCGCGGCGCTGACGCACTCGATCTTCGTCCTGCTCGCAGTCGTCGGGCTCGCGCCGATCCTCGGCCACCTACCGATGGCGGCGCTCGCAGCGTTGCTCTTGCTCGTGGCCTGGAACATGAGCGAGGTCCGTCACTTCGTGCACGTCGTTCGCGTCGCGCCGAAGAGCGATGTGCTCGTCCTCCTCAGTTGCTTCGGCCTCACGGTCGTCTTCGACATGGTCATCGCGGTCGGAGTCGGGATCGTTCTCGCCGCGCTGCTCTTCATGCAACGCATGTCGAGCCTCTTCGACGCGCGCGTCGACGGCCAGGAAGCAACACACGCGCCCGACCCGCGCCGGGCTGGAGTCCTCGTCTATCGCGTGGCCGGACCGCTGTTCTTCGGCGCGGCAGAGAAAGCAGCCAGCGCGTTGGCGCGCGTGCCGAGTGAGACGCGCGGGGTGGTCCTCGTCATGGATGACGTCCCCGTCATGGACGTGACCGGGCTCGTCACGCTCGAATCGGCGATCCAGCGTTTGCGCGGTCAGAAGATCCGCGTGGTTCTGGCCGGAGTGCAGGCACAGCCGATGGAACTCCTGCGCCGCTCGGAAGCAGCGGGCGGCCTCGATGGTGTCGCGATCCGGGCGACGGTCGAAGGAGCCATCGACGCGTTGGGAACCGCCCCCGATTCAACGCGCTGACGCGGTGACGAGAGGCTTGCGCAGCGCACGCACGCCAGCCGTCAGCAAGTAGGCCGCCAGCGCGAGTAGCGCGATCGCGGACACGCCGTTCGCGAGCTTCACGTCGAGGCCCGTGCTCTCGACGAGGTTCACGCGCGCGAGCTCGACGAGTGACCACAGCGTGATCGTGAGGACGAATGCCGCCGGGATCAGCACGAACGCGTTCGGCTTGCCTTCCTGCCGTAACCACACCGCGATCGAGACGAGCGACAGGGCCGCGAGCAGCTGATTGCTCGCGCCGAAGAGCGACCAGAACCGCTGGTAGCTGCCTTCACCGCCGTACGCCAGGAACAGTGCTGCCGGAACGATCGTGACGAGCGTGCCGAACACGGCACCGCTCATCCCCTTCCATCCGGTCAGCTCTTGGATCAAGTAGCGACCGAGGCGTGTCGCGACGTCGAGCGTGTCGAACACGAACGTCGAGAAGGCCATCGCGCCGAACGTGATCGCGAAGGCCAGGTTCTCGCGACCGACGATCAACGTGAGGAACTCGCCGATCCCGTTGCCGTAGATCGTGCCCGGTTTCAGCGGTTTGCCCGCCGCATCGACGAGATCACCTTGCGCGAAGATAATGACCGTGACGAGCGCGATGAGGGCCACGAACGCTTCCGCGAGCATCGCGCCGTAGCCGACGGCCTTCGTGTGGGATTCGCGGTCGATCTGCTTGGCTGTAGTGCCGCTGCACACGAGTCCGTGGAACCCCGAGCACGCTCCGCACGCGATCGTGACGAAGAGGAACGGGAAGAGCGTGCCCGCCGCCTTGCCCGTGTCCCACGCCTTGAACGCCGGCTGCTGGATCTCGTAACCGCCGAAGAGGATCCCGAACACGCCCAACGCGAGTGCCGTGTAGAGCACGAATCCGCCCAGATATCCGCGTGGTTGCAGCAACGCCCAGACCGGTAGGACCGACGCCGCGGCGCAGTACGCGAGGATCAGGAGGCCCCACTCGAGGGGGCCGAACACGAGCCAGCCCGAAACGTGCGTCCCGAGCCACGACACCGCAAATGTCGCCGGCACGAAGATCGCCGTGACGAGCCACAGGGGCGGCTTCGCGAAGCGTTGCACGAGACCGAGGACGATCGAGAGCACGAGGTACATCACGCTCGCCGCCGCAACAGCACCCCCTGGATGGAAACGGACACCGGCGCCTTCGAGCTCCTCCGTCCCACGCGCGAAGCTGCCGGCCGTGATGTCCGTGAACGCGACGATCACGTAGACGAGCGCGATCCAGATGAACGCCATCATCGCGCGGCCGGCGGGCGAACCAAGCCGTTCGCGCGCGATCTCGGCGATCGAACAACCGCCGTGACGGACGCTGCCGATCAGCGTCGTGAAATCGTGGACCGCACCGATGAAGACGACACCGAGACCGATCCAGATGAGGCACGGGAGCCACCCGAATCCTTGGCACGCGAGGATCGGGCCCGCGATCGGTCCGGCGGCTGCGATGGCCGAGAAATGCTGTGCGAAGAGATAGAAGGGCCGCGTCGGCTCGTAGTCGACGCCGTCGCGCTTCGCGTGAGCTGGCGTACGCCGTGAATCATCGAGCCCGATGCGTCGCGCGATGAAACCGCCGTAGGTGCGGTAGCCGATCGCGAGGAGCGCAAGGAATCCCAGTGCGAGCAGGGCGAGGTTCATGCGCGTGGAACTCGCGAGCAGAGCGTGCGCTGAGGCCGCCTGCAAGCTCGCGATCGCGGCAATCGAGCACCGCTAGGGAGCCTGCGCTACAGATCACAATGCGAGACCAAGCAGGGTTGTGTTCCGCTTTTCGAGCCGGTGTCCAGGCACGAAACCAATCGGTGGCGCAGGCTCCTCGTGGGGGGAGTCCAGCCTCGACGGATGTCTCGCGTGTCAGTCGTGGATCTTGCCGCTCACGAGGCGCGCACGGATCACGGACGCGATCACCGCGAGGACGAGGATCCCACCGACGACTCCGAGCGCGACGCCGATCGGGATCTTGTGCTCCGCAGGGAGCACCATCTTCACGCCGACGAAGACGAGGATCAGCGAGAGTCCGTACCTGAGGTAGTGGAGGAATTTCAGGAGTCCTCCGACCGCGAAGAACAGACTGCGCAGCCCGAGGATCGCGAAGATGTTCGACGTGTAGACCACGAACATGTTCTGCGAGATCCCGAGTGCCGCAGGCACCGAATCGAGCGCGAACAGGATGTCCGTCGTCTCGACGACGATCAACGCCATGAAGAGCGGCGTCGCGGTGTTCTTCCCGTTCAGTTTCACGAAGAACTGCGAGCCGTGGAACTTGTCCGTGACCGGCAGGAACTTCTTCGCGAGCCGAAGAACGATGTTCTTCGACGGGTCGACCTCGGCGTCCTCCTTCTGGAAGAACAACTTCGCGCCCGTGAGGATCAGGAGGCCGCCGAGCACCCAGATCATCCAGTGGAAGCGCTCGATCGCGCCGATGCCCACCCACAAGAAGAGGGCGCGCATCAACATCGCGCCGAGGATGCCCCAGAAGAGCACCCGGTGTTGGCTCTCCGCTGGAATCGCGAAATAGCTGAAGATGACCAGGAAAACGAAGATGTTGTCGACCGAGAGCGCGTACTCGGTCAGATAGCACGTGAGGAACTCGAGCGAGGGCAGGTGCTCCGCGGTCGACTGCGGGTCCGCTAGGTAGGCCGGATCCACCCACACGCGGATCGCCAACGCGAACGTGAGGCCGATCGCGATCCAGACCGCGGTCCAGATCAGCGCTTCGCGCACGCTGACCACGTGCGCCTTCTTGTGGAAGACCCCGAGGTCGAGCGCCATCATCACGAGGACGACGACGCCGAAAACGCCCCACAACACTCCGTTGTCGATGCCCATGCGTCCTCGTCAGCTGTAGATCAGGAGCCGAATGCCGGGAGGCAACCGCTTGGTGAGCCCCGCCAACACGTGCCCCCTCAGCAGGTGGTAGACCGCGCTGCGCTGAGTGGCCCCGATCATGATCGCAGTGACGCCCAGATGCTCGGCCCCGCGCAGGATTCCCTCGACCGCGTTGTAGGAAACGGTCCACACGGGGATCAGCGTCATCCCCTCGGCTTCGGCAGCCTGCGCCGCGGAGCGCAGTGCCTCGACGCCTTCCGACGTGGGACGCCAGGCCCAATCGCGAACGAAGAGGCCCGTGCGTTCCTCGACGTACAAGGCATAGAGGTTCTTTCCACCGCGCCCCTTCTCACGCGCGATCGCCTCGGCGATCAGGCCCGGATTCGCCGAGCGCAGCGCGATCATCGTGCTGGACGGATAGAGCTGAGAGATGGACTCGGCTTGAGCGAGGCTGAGGATCTCGAGCTGCTCGATGTGCTCCACCTCCTCCTCGGCGCGCTCGACGCGACGCGGGAAGATCTTCGCGAGCAAGGGCAGGTGGTACAGCCAGTCCGCGAACCACTTGCGTCGCGTCCCGACGGCGAGCAGGACGCCGATTCCGACGAGGAGGGACCCGTAGAGCGTCGCGTCGCCCTCGATGCGGAGGGTGACGATCCACGCGACGAGCACGAGGAGGGTCGTGAGGGTCCCCAACCAGAACTTCGCTCCGCGTTGCGAATCGCGCCAACGGATGACATCGAGGCCCGCTGACGAGAGCAGGAACGCACCCAGCAGACCGAAGGCGTACAGGCCGGCGAGCGTCTGCATGTTCCCCGCGGCTAGGTACATGATGACGATCGGCACCAACGTCGCGACGAGGATCGCGACCTGCGGCGTCCCGAAGTGGCGATTCCGCGCGGTGATGGCCGAGGGCATGAAGCCCTTCTCGGCGAGCGACAAGAACACGTGGTAGCAGCCGATGATCGCGGTATTCGAGGCGAAGAGCAGCAAGCTCGATCCCGTGAGCACCACGGCGATCTTGAGCGGCAATCCGCCGTACAAACTGCCGATCTCCGAGATGAAGCGCTCCGAGTTCAGCGCCTTCAGCTCGGTCGGGAGAAGAGCGATGGCGAGCAGAGTGAGCATCGGCGACGTGAGGAGCATCGATCCGACGACGAGCTTCATCCCGCGACCCGCCGTCTTGCGCAGCGGCGTCCGCATGGCCGGGCTGAGTTGGCTGATGCTCTCGAGGCCAGAGAAGGCGAGCCAGGCCGTGGAGAAGCCGATCAGGAAGGTCTTGCCGTCGAGATCCTTGGCCAACGCCATGGTCGAGGCGACCACCTCGATTTCGGCATCGCCCATCCGATAGAGGACGACGACCACGAGCGCCAAGTTCACCCCGAACGCCGCAATTGCCATGAAGAGCGCCATAGTCGCGCTCTCTCGGATCCCGATCGTGTTGATGATCGCGAGAATCAACAACGTCGCCGAAGCCATGGCGACGACGTGCTCGTCGAAGAATGGCCACAGCGACGACAAGTAGTGGATCCCAGACACCGACGAGATGGCCGACGTCAGGAAGTACCCGATCGAGATCAAGAGACCACCGACCGCCCCGACCATAGGCGAGAAGGCCTGACTCGCGATGCTGACGACGCCACCGCCATCGGGTGTGCGCCAACAGATCTCGACGTACTTGATCGCGAGCAGAATGAAACCCGCGAGGCCGATCCACACGAAGAACGGCGCGACGTTTCCGACTCGCTCGTACAGGATGCCCGGCACGTAGTAGACGGATGTGCCGATGTCGCAGAACACGACCGCCCACACGAGGAGCGGCGTGAGTTGGCGCAGGCTGCCCTCGGCGACCGGCGTGGCGGGCGTCGCTCCCGACGGTGCGGTCGCGCTCACGCTAGTGGAGGCCTCGAGCTAGCGATCCGGCTGCTCGGCGGGTCCTCATCGAAGGAACGGGGGGACATGGCTGGAATCCTGGACGATAGCATCCGGCGAAGGGCGGAGCGGAAGTCCAGGTTCGGCTGGGATCTTGGTGGGCCCCGCAGGACTCGAACCTGCGACCGAGCGATTATGAGTCGCCTGCTCTAACCGACTGAGCTAGGGGCCCGACTTCGCGGATCGTAGCAGGCAGGTGCGTCGCATCGCAGGACCCGGAGTTCGAGGAGCGGACGGCTAGACTGCGCGCGGCCCCCCCTTGAGAAGCGCATGTCGTCGAACACAGCCCTCCGCGTCCTTCCTCTCCTCCTCCTCGGCGCCTGTTCCGCCTCGCGTGTCGAGTCGCAGGCCCCGACGCCGCGCCCGGCGCCCGCGCGGATGGAGTTCGAGGTCCGGGCGAAGGCTCCGACTCCGATCCCGGCGAATGCTGGTGTCGGCATCGCGTTCGGCGACGCGCGCGGAGCGGTCGAGCTGCCGGCGTTCTTCCCCGCCAGCACCTACGACGCGCGCGTGCCGCATCCCGACGTGCTGCTGCGTCAACCCGTGGGCACGTTCACGGCGCACCACGCGGAGGTGCTCGCTGCGCTACGCGCCATCGATGCAGCGAGCGACCGCGTGCGCATCGCGCCGTTCGGGAGCACGCACGAAGGCCGCGAACTCGTCCAGGTCGTCATCGCGAGCCAGGAGAACATGGCGCGCCTCGACGACATCCGCGCGCGCATCGCGAAGCTCGCCGATCCGCGCGGGATCGACGCCGATGAACTCGAGCGGATCGTGAAGGACACGCCCGCGATCGCGTGGCTCGCGTACAGCATCCACGGTGACGAGACCTCGGGCACGGACGCTTCCG
>JAYTBY010000607.1:0-3157 GCA_043736755.1 Planctomycetota bacterium
CGGTCGACCACACGGTCCCTCCGAAGCCTGGTGGCCGAGCGGTGCCAAGCGTTCGCACGGAGCGCACAAGGACGGCCGGCGTGATGGCGACTGGTTCGAATTCGGCTCCGACGGCTCGCTCGATCGCGTGCGTACCGGTCTCTATCGCGACGGACTGCGCATCGCCGGGATCCGCGGCTTCAACGAGTGGCTCGGCAGTCCGTGAACTCGCTCATGGCTCGTCGAGCCACGCCGGCACGTCGAGCACGACGTTGGATGAGCTGGCGAGTGTGAGATCCACCCACGCGGCACCGCTGCCTCGACCCGCGCGGATGTCGTCGGCCGTCAACAGCCCGACGGATCCCGGAACCGCGGCGACGACGTAGATGCCGGCCTCGACCCGCTCGAACACGAAGTCCTCCGCCGTCGGCCGCTTGGCGTGGGCCGTGGGTTCGCCGAGACGCTGCGTGGGATCGAGCACGCGCCAAGCGGCCGGCTTGAACCGACTTGCATCGCCGGTGCCCGCGAACAGGATGCGCCCACCCAGGTGACGCGCAGGCGCGAGTTCGACTCGCAACGGAGTATTCGTCGGCACAACGACTTCGATCGTGCGCGGCACGAATCCGCTCGCCTCGACGCGCAGGCGCACGTTGCCGAACGGGACGCCGAGCAAGCTCGCGAGTCCGAGCTGATCCAGCTCACGCTCCAACGATCCGCTCGGGCCTTGGAAACGCACGATTCCCGCGGGAATCGGGCGCCCGTCGCTCTTGTCGACGACGTGCACGCTGCAGGGCCCGAGCAACCGCGCGATCTCAGCGGGATCGACGAACATCTCGACGCTCCGCTCCTCGCGCGCGAGTGGCCGACTCGCCAAGACGCGGTCGCCGAACAACGCGTGCAAGCACTCCGCACCGGCTCCCTGGATCACGACGTCGAACGTGTGCCGCTCGCCCTTCGGACTCCTGTCGGCGACGCGTGAGAGCGGCGTGTCCTTCGGGGACAGCGCGAGTCCAGATTCGCGGCACTGATTGCCCACGCCGACGGCCACCATCGTGAGGAAGGCACGGTCGAGGCCGAAAGTCTCCGACGTGATCGGGTCTCCGCGCTTGTCCACGAGACGAACCACGACATGGCGCTCGTACGGCAGGAGCAGTTCGACTTCGGCGTGCGGGACCTCGGTCTCGTCGAGCACCGCGAAGGTCGCCGCGGCGAGCTCGAGCGCATTCTCGCGCGCATCGATCTCCCACCGCGCGGGGACGAGACCGACGAATTCGAAGCGACCCTCGCGATCCGTGCGCGTGCGCTGCGGCTGGACCGGGAACGTGCTGCGCGGCGCATGCGCACGCACTTCGCGACCGACCACGGGCTCGGACGCGCCGGGCCCGCCGAGGATGCGGCCGGTGATCCGGCCTCCGGACCAGCGCTTGGAGTTCGGCTGCACACTCGATTCCACGCGTCGTACCGCAGCCGGAGAGGATGGAGCGTCGACAGCCGTAGACGGCTGCGTGCTCGCGAGCACGGTGTCCTGCGCCTGGGATCCGACGACACGGGACTCGTGAACATCACCTGCCGTGATCGGTGCGTTGTCCAGGAACGTGCTGGCTTCGATGCGCCACAGCGCAAGTCCACCGAGCCCGAGCAGGACGACGAGAGCGACGAGGATCCAACGCGTCGCACCGCGTTCCGTGTCCTTTGTGTGATTTCGCGCGGGCATCGTGTCGTCAGTGATTGCCGCGTGCGGCGCGCCCACGGAAGTACTTCTCGGGGTCCAACGGCGCCCAGCGGATCACGACGTCGTGCGCGCCGCCTCGGCACGGCACGATGTGGCACGCCGGGGTCAAGTCTTGACGCAGCGGCAGGAACGCGGCGTCTTCGACGACGCTTCCGAGTGCGACGACCAACACGACTTCCTCGGCCGGGAGCCCCCGGAAGATGAAACGCCCCGTGACGTCGGTCGTCGTCTTCTGCAGCGCGTGCGCCGATCCACCCAGCTTGGCTGCGTCGTAAGCCACGAGGGTCGCGTTCGCCCTCGGCGCACCATCCGGGTCGAGCACGACACCATCGACGTCGTGACCGACCTGCAGGAGGACCTCGATCTCGCCCGCGATGGGACGGCGCACGGGGATCATCGCGTGGGCGAATCCGGGTGCTGTCACGAACATCTGGAACTCGCCTGCGAGAAGGTCCTCGAACCGCACACGGCCTTGATCGTCGCTGGCCGCCCGGGCGTACTGGACGCGCGCCCCAAAGAGCGTGACGTCGGCACCACGAATCGGCTCGCCAGTGGCCTCCGCGAGAACTCTCACCACGACCGGATCGAGCCAGCGCTGAATGTCCTCACGCAAAACCGGGATCGCGAGCTCGGTCGAGCGCGGGTCGAGCGGCATCGCGGCCAGGACGAGGTCGCCGAGCAGGAGGTGGGCACACGACGGATCGCTGCCCTGGATCTGGAGTCGCCACGCGAGCACGGCCCCCGACCAGGAATCAACGGTTACACGAGACGTCGGTGCTCCGCTCGAATCGAAGCGCGAACCGACGGCCGTGCACTCCGCAGCGAGACCGATCGTGATGGTCCCCGACCATTCGGATTGGAACCCAAGCGACGCCGGTCCTGCGTCCATTCCGTGCGCATCGACCAGGCGCACGCGGACGATGCGCTGGGTCGGCAAGCGCACCACGAACGGCGTCGCCGTGAGCTGTGGATCGAACACGAGGCGCACGCTCGCGGTCGTTCGGCCCGGCGCGGTCGCCTCCATCGCAAGCGCACGCACGGGAAGGTCAGCCCAGCGCGCGCGGCCGTCGGCGCCGGTCATTCGCGATCCCAGTTCTTCGCTCGGGGTCTCGAGCTCGCCCCACACTCGCGCGCCCGCGATCGGTAATTCGTCCTCCTCGCCCACGACGAGGATCTCGAACACGCCGCGATGCGGGTCCGGCCACGAAGTCGCGCGCGAACCCGTCGTCGTGTCGGCTCGGAGGTCAGCCTGCGCGAGCGGGGTCTCGGCTCCGTTCGATGCGCTGGAGGCGTCGAGATACGGCGACCTTGGTGATGCCGGAGCACGACCCGCTGCGTCCTCCGCCGTCGTGCGGTTCTCGAGCGACAAGAAGACGGCCGCCGCGATCCCGAGTGCGCACACGACGAGCGCGAGGACGAGCGGACGGAGCATGGCCTCCATCCTCG
>JAYTBY010000608.1:0-3155 GCA_043736755.1 Planctomycetota bacterium
GGTGCGATGGATGATGGTGTCAGACACCATCATCCATCGTCAGTAGGACGTCTTCGCGCTCACGTACTCGCGCCACGTCCCGCGTTCCCGCAGCTCGACCAGCGCCTCCACGAACTCGTCCATCTCGTCCTCGAGGGTGTAGAAGTGAGGGCTGACGCGGATCCCGGCGTTCGGGCGGTGATCGACGAGGATTCCGCGGGCTTCGAGGGCTTTCACGAACGCGGGCCCGTTCTCTTCCGCGCCGAGTCCGACCGTGATCGTGCCGCCGCGCTGCGCGGGATCCTCGGGACCGTGGATGCGAAAGCCCTTGTCGAAGAGGTTCGAGCGCAACTGCATCGTGAGTCGTTGCGACCAACGACGCACGTTCTCGACGCCGCACTCGAGCAAGACCTCGTACCCCGCGGTCGCGCACCAGAACGCCGCCACGGACGGGGACCCATGCAGCATGCGTCGGATCCCGGTGGCATAGCGCTGCGGACCCGCCTCGAACGCGAAGGGTGCTGCATGCGCGGCCCAACCCGTGATACGCGGCTCGAGCTTCTGGAGCAGATCCGGCCGTACGTACAGGTATCCCGCTCCAGGTCCACCGCACAACCACTTCACGGAACCACCGCACACGAAGTCGACGCCCAACGCTTGCACGTCGAGCGGAACTGTTCCGAGTGACTGGTACGTGTCGAGCACGACCATGGCTCCGACTTCCTTCGCGCGTGCACAGATCGCGGCCGCGTCTTGGAGGAAGTGGCTCTTGTAGGTGACGTGACTGATCGGGACGACGAGCGTCTCCTCGTCGATCGCCTCGAGCAAGCGCGCGGTATCGACGTGCACACCGTCCGTCGGCACGACTTCGATCCGCGCGCCGTGGCGCCGGAACCCTTCCCACACGTACATCACGGTGGGAAAGTTCTGATCGGTGTAGACGACCTTGTTGCGACGGCCGGAGAAGTCGAGTGAGCTCGCGATCGACGACTGCACCACCGAGACGTTCTGGTGCATGACGATGGACTCCTGCGGCGCGTTCATCATCCGCGCCAGCACGTTCCCCGCCGTGACGGGCATGTCCCACCAGCCCTCGCCCCAGGCGCGCACGCCGCGCGTGGCCCATTGATCGAGGAACTCCGCCATCTTGTCGCGCGCACGCGCAGGCATCGCGCCGAGGCTGTGGTTCACCAGGTACGTCGTGTCCCCGACGATCGGGAACTGCGCACGCCAACGCTCGGGGTCGTGAACGACTTCGGTCTCAATTCTTGCGGACGCCATGTTTCACTCCCTCGGGCGCTAGATCGATGCCCAGCGTCGTGATGTCGGGCAACACGAGGTGGTAACTCTCGCACCACGACCGCACCTCGATCACAAACCGACGTACGAGCTCGTCCACGCGAACGGATCGCAATCCCAGGGAGAAACTGCGCTGATCGCCCGCGGTGCCGGGGCGCCCGAACGCGACGAGCGCGATGGCGATCCAGCGATTGACGAACTGCTGCGCGGTCGAGCGATTGCCCGGCTCGGCGCAGAACTCAGCCAACTGCATCTCGAGCATCCGCGTGCCGGGACGCTCGAGATCGTGGATGCGACGCGCGATGCCGGCCATCCCCTGACTCTGACTCTCGAGGTACGTCGAAGCGACGAGCTGCTCTGCTCGACCGACGAGAGCGAGGCACACGGCGAGTTCGAGACGCGAGTACGGATACGGGATGCGATCCATCGCGTCCCGAACCGACAGTGCGAGTGCTCCACCGTCGAGCTCAGCATGCAGGCGCTCGACATGCCGCAAGATCTCGAGACCGGCCTCGAGATCGCGCACGACCATTTCCTTCTCTGCGACGTCGAGCACGTACTTCAAACCGTGACCGCGGATGTTCGCGACCATGATCTGTCGGTAGGCCGTTCGCTCCAGGATACGGCGCAAGAGCGCCTTCGATTCCTCGTCCAAATGACCGTTCACGGTGCTTTTCCGGTCAGTTCAGCGTCCGGGATCACGAGTCGTGCGACAGGGATGCCGCGCAGGATGTGCGACTCCACGATCTCCTCGACGTCCGCGGGCGTGACGCCGCCGTACCACACCTGTTCGGGATAGACGACGACCGTGCAGCCGCGCGCGCACTGATCGAGACAGCCGGCCTTGTTGGGTCGAACGACGCGTTTCAGGCCCGCGTCGTGGATGCGCTTCTTGAACGCATCGGCGACCTCGTGCGCGCCTTTCGACGTGCAATCACCGCGCGGATCGTCCTGACGCGAGTTGGTGCAGACGAAGATGTGTCGCTGGAACTTGGCCATTCGCGTGGAGCCTAACCGAGGAGCTCGCGCGCGAGGACGAGCTTCTGGATCTCGCTCGTCCCTTCGTAGATCCGGAGCGCGCGCACGTCGCGATAGATGCGCTCGACGACGGTCCCGCGCTTGACGCCGAGCCCGCCGTGGAGCTGCACGGCGCGATCGGCGATCCAGCCCGCCGCTTCCGTCGCGAAATACTTGGCGCGCGCGACCGGCGCGACCGCATTCGAGCCCGAATCGACGGCAGCCGCAGCTTCGTCCGTGAGCAACTGCGCAGCGCGCAAACGCACGTCCATCTCGGCGATCTCGAAGCGCAGTGCCTGGAACGATGCGAGCGGTCGCCCGAACTGATTGCGCGCGCCGAGCCGCGTTTTCGTCTCGTCGAGCGCGCGCCGCGCCAACCCGTTCGCGCATGCGGCGACCGACGCGCGAAAGCGACCGAGCGTGACGAGCGCGAGCTCTTGACCGCGACCGACTTCACCGAGGCGCCGCGCATCGGGCACTTCGACGCCATCGAAGTGCACATCGCCGATCGGATGCGGCCCGAGCACTTCGAAACGCTCCGTGCGCAGACCCTTCGACGATCCCGAGACGCTGAACATCGAGAGACCGCCGCGCGAACCCGGCTCGCCCGAAGTCCGCGCAAGGACGCTGTAGTGATCCGCGATGCCGGCGTTCGAAATGAACGTCTTTTGACCCGTGATCCGCCAATTCGATCCGACGCGTTCGGCCTTCGTCGCGACCTCGTCGAGGCTCGAGCCCGCGCCCGGCTCGGTCAACGCGAACGCGCCGATCGACGAACCGTCCGCGAGGCGCGGCAACACCTCGGCTCGCAGCTCGGCGGATCCACCGCGCGCGACCGGATATCCCGAGAGTCCTTGCAT
>JAYTBY010000609.1:0-6861 GCA_043736755.1 Planctomycetota bacterium
GATGTCGCGGTCCCGCTCGCTTCGCGCGCGGCGGTCGCGTGCGACTACGACCAGGACGGCGACCTCGACATCGCGGTGACGGCGAACAATGGGCGATTCCGGTTGCTGCGCAACGACGCGCCACGCGGGAAGAACCACTGGCTCGGGATCCGGCTCGTCGGCGCGAACGGCAACTCACGTGCGATCGGTGCAGAAGTCGTCGTCGAAGCGGGCGAGCGCAAGCTGTTGCGGTCGCTGCGCGCGGGAACGAGCTATCTGTCGGGCAACGCGCCCGAGCTGCACTTCGGCCTGGGCGAAGCGACCAGCGTCACGTCGTGCACCGTGCGCTGGCCTTCGGGTCGCGAGACGACGCACGCGATCGACGGTGTCGACCGCTTCGTGACGATCGCGGAACCGAAGTGAGCCTCTTTCGCCTCACGAAACCGACGAGCGCGGAGATCGCGCGTTTCGTCGAGTCGCAGTCGCGACTCGCCTTCTCGTATGCGTCCGTCGGCATGACGAAAGACGAAGACGCCGCCGCCAGTTGGACCGAGGATCGCTACCGCACCGTGCTCGGCCAAGGACGCGCGGCGTTCGTGCGCGCGCAAGCACTCGTGCGACGCTGGACCATGTTCGATCTCGGATGGATCGAGTTGCACACGCCCGCTGCACCCGTCGAAGTCGGCTCCGCGGTGGGCGTCGTCGCGCGCTCGGCCGGCTTGTGGGTCGTCAACGCGGCGCGCATCGCCTACGTCGTCGACGAGGAGAAGCGCTTCGGCTTTGCGTACGGCACATTGCCGGGCCACGTCGAATCGGGCGAGGAACTCTTCCTGATCGAACAGACGCCCGAGGATCTGGTCGCGTACTCGATCCGCGCGCTGTCGAAGCCGCGCGCTCCGCTTGCGCGTCTCGCGAAGCCCTGGGTGCGCCGCGAACAAGCTCGTTTCGGCGCGGACTCCCTGAGTGCGATGCGACGCGGGATGCTCGTCTGAACGATCACTTAAGGGCCGCGAGCCGTGCGCGCAGCTCGGGCAGCATGGGATGTGCGGGAGCAAGCCGCGCGAGTTCGTCGATCTGACGGCGCGCGTTCTCCTTGTCACCGAACCGCAGCAGCGCGAGGACTAGCTTCACGCGCGCATCGTGGTGCATCGGTCCGAATCGCAGCGCGTTGTCGAACGACTGCAGGATCTGCTTCGGCTCACCGCGCAGGTTGTAAAGCGCGACGCCCAGCGCGTACCACGCGTGCGAGTTGTCGGCGTGGATCTCGAGTGAGCGTTGGAGAGCTCGCACGGCCCCGGCATCGTCACCAGCTCGCTGCAGCACTATCCCTAAGTTCGAATGCGACCGAGCGCTGTACGGCGCGGTCGCTGCCTGATCCGTGAAGAACGTGATCTCGTCCTTCCACACGCGATTGCGCTGCACCGTCAGGATCGACAGTGCCGCGATGACGAGGACGAGGACTGCCGCGGCCGTTCGGCCTCGTCCGCGCTCGATCGCGAACAGCAGCGCCTCGGCGACGAGGATCGAGAGCCCGAGCGACGGTGCGTACACAAGGCGCTCGCCGGCGATCGTGCCGATCGGGATCAGCACGTTGCTCGTGATCGCGAAGAGCGCTCCGTACGCCGCGATCGCGAACCCGATCCGCGGCGAATTCCGCCGACGAACCCAGGCCAAGACACACCCGAATAGCGCGAGCCCCAAGAACCCCAGCACGCGCGCATCGAGCCACGTCCGTACGACCGGGATCTGGTCGTAGGAATAGTCCGACGAGAGCCCGACCGGCCATACGAGCAGTCGTACGTAGAGGAGCTGGACGCGCAGTGCGGTCGCCACGCGCTCGAGCGTGGGCACCTCGGCGAGCGGGTTCTCGAGGATCATCGGCCGCGCGAGTTGCCCTTCGAGCGCGTGCGAGCGCAGCGCGAGGAACAGTGCCAGCGCCACGACCGGACCGATCCACACGACGAATCGGCGTCGCTCGATCGGAAAAACCAGGTCGCCGACCAGTGCGAGCGCGACGAAACCGATCGACGACTCCTTGCTTCCGAGAGAGAGGAGAAGGAGCAGCGCGGCCCATAGACTGCGCCGCCTGTGCAGGATCAGGAAAGTTAGGCCGAACGCGAACGCCAGGAGTTCGCCGCGCTGCGCGACGTTCGCCACGGCTTCGACGTGGATCGGATGAACCGCGAACACGAGTCCCGCAGCGAGTGCCGGAGCGCGCGCGGAACCTATCGCGAGCAGGAGCAGCCCGACCAATGCACTGCCCGCTGCATGCACGAGGACATTGACGACGTGGAATCCCGCCGGATGTTCGGCCGCAAGTCCCAACGCGCGATTCAGCGTCCCGTTCGCGGCAAACGTGAGCGAGGTGATCGGTCGCCAGAGCTCGACGTCGTTCTGCGCTGAATCGCGGAACGGCCGTGTGAGCACCTCGCTCCACAGCGAGAGATCGAGCATCCGCGGCGTGCTCGTGATCTGACCGTCGTCGTAGACGAACCCGTTCCCGATCGTGTTCGCAAACGCGAGGACCGCCGCCAGCGCGCACACGCCGGCGACGATCCATGCCGAACGACTACGGAAGCTCGGTTCCAGAGCCTCAGAGCCCGGGAAGACTGCGCAGGCTCAGCGCCACGGAGTGGCGCTGCAGGTTCCCGAGAGGCTGTCGGATCAACTTCCTCACAGCCTCTCAGATCGACTTCTTGTTCAAGTAGAAGTCGTAGCGCTCGTACTCCTTGTGGGTCTCGCGTTCCTTGACGTCCGTCACGGTCTTCGGCGGCGGAACGATGACCTTGTCACCCGGCTTCCAGTTCACCGGCGTCGCGCACGCGTGCTGATCCGCTGTCTGCAACGCTGTGAGGAGCCGCATGATCTCGTCGATGTTCCGCCCGACATTCATCGGGTAGTAGACGAGAGCTCGCACGACGCGCTTCGGATCGATGACGAAGACGGCGCGCACGGTTGCCGTCGCCGATGTGTTCTCGTGGAGCATCCCGTAGAGCTTCGACACGTTCATGTCGATGTCTGCAACCAGCGGGTACTCGATGTCCGCGTCGAGGATCTGCTTCAAGTTCTCGCGCCACGCCAGGTGGCTGTGGATCGAGTCGATCGAGATGCCCATCAGCTTCGCGCCCCGCGCAGTGAAGTCGCCCGAGCGTTTCGCGAACTCGGACAGCTCGGTCGAGCACACGGGCGTGAAGTCCGCGGGGTGGCTGAAGAGGATCACCCAACCCTTGTCCTTGCCATGCCAATCACTGAACGTGATCGGTCCGTGCGTCGTCTGCGCCGTGAAGTCGGGGGCGATGTCGCCGATCCGTGGCATGCCAGTCGTCTTGATCTCGGTCATCGAAGGGTCCTTCCTGTCACTCTTCTGGAGAAGACCCGATCCTACCCAACCTGGCTCAACGCGGCACCCACGCCCGTAGAGCGAGGGCGCGAGAGGCCTTGGTCGTCGCGAGTTCGCCGCAGACCTTCGCTTCGCGGAGGTGACCCGTGCGTGCCAGCCAGTGCGCGAAACCGGCATAGCGGCGGGCGAGGACCTCTTCGGACTCCACCGAGAGTCGAAGGACGAAGCGGCGCAGCCCGATCCGCGCACACAGGCCGAGCAGGCGAGCGGAGAGCCAACGCGCGGGGCTCCTCACGCGGCCTTGCGATTGGAGCGCGCGCATGACGCCGCGCACTTCGAGTTCCAGGGCGTGGCCTTGCTCGGCGAGCGTCCGAAGGATCCGGCACTGCTCCTCGTCGCGGCCCGAACCCGCCAAACGACCGTACAGCGTTCGGGCGCCGATTTCGTCGCGCAGACTGCGCGCGAGTTCGGCCGCGAAACGCGGGTCGATCGTCTCACTCACGGCCATGCAGCCAGGATGCGTTGCGTTTCGGCACGCTCGCGGCTGTCGGTCGCCTGGCGTGCAAAGCGTTCGAGTCGCGCGCGCACGTCAGCGGTTCGTGCGTTGCCCAACGCGGTGAGTGCTTCACGACGCAGGCTGGAACGCGGGGAATCGAGGAGCGCGAGCACATCGGAACGAGCAGCGGCATCGTCGGCGGATCTACGCCCGAGCTCAGCGATCGCGGTGCGACGCGGTGCGTCCGGCAGCGCATCCTCGCGCGCCAGCCGACGCAGCGTGTCCACGGCGCGCGGGTCCGCGAGCCGAGCGATCTGACTCGCAACGGCCACCGCGCGCTCTCCGTGCGGCGATTCCACGCGCAGTTCTCTCTCGAGCATCGCGAGCGCGTCTCCCGGCTCGAGTCGAGCGAGCAGGCCGAGGGCCGCTCCGACGGCTGCATGGCTCGCCCCACGCGCGATCTCGGCACGGGCGAGTGCTGCGAGCTCCGGATGAGAGGCCGATGGATCCGCCGGTTCCAAGGCGCGGAATGCGGCGGCGCGAACGGAGGGATCCGTGTCGAGCCGGGCGCGCTCGACGAGCGCGTCGCGATCCGGACCCGCGGTCGGCGCGCTGCGCCGCTCGGCGATGCGCCTCCGCACCGCGGCGGACGAATCGCTGGCCAGCGCGCGACGAAGCCCGGTCTCGATCGCCAATTCGAGCGCGACGTCGGCGCCCGAACGCTCGCGTCGAACGAGGACATCGGCTGCCTGCCGCCGACCGGCCGCATCCGGGCAATCGGAAAGCAGAGCGAGCCACTCCGCGAACGTGCGCGTCTCGCGGATCTGTGCCGGCAGTGCGCACGAGGGATCGAAGCGCACCCAGCGCGGCGCGGCGGTCTGTCGCAGGACGAAGCGCTCAGAGCGCGTTTCGAGCTCGAATCGTTCGACGCGTACGCCCGCGTCATCGGCGATCTCGACTTCGACGAGGAACGGGAACGGCGGCTCCTCCTGGGTCTGCACGACGTCGATCGAAAGCTCGCGGCGCTCGAGGTCGTGGCGCGTCGTGACCTCCACGACGGGATGTCCGACGCCCTCGAACCAACGCTCGAAGTGCACGCGCAAGTCGCGACCCGAAGCGACTTCGAGGGCGCGGCAGAGATCGTCCGTCACGACGCTGCGGCCAGCGTTCTCGCCCAAATACAGCCGAACTCCGCGGAAGAAGGCCTCATCCCCGAGCAAGTGCCGCAAGTGGTGCAATCGCACCGCGCCGCCTTCGTACACGTGGCCTGTCATGAACGACAGGATCGGATCGCCGTCCGCGAGGTGGACCATCGGTCGGCGGTTCGCACCGACGTCTCGCGCGAGCCAGCCGGCGCGTTGATCCGCCATCGCGATCAGGAATTCGTCGCGCCCGCGCGCGTCCTCGAGGTAGAGGCTCGCGAAGTACGTCGCGAAACCTTCGTTGAGCCACGCGTGCGACCAATCGGCACACGTCACGAGGTCGCCGAACCACTGGTGCGCCGCTTCGTGCGCGATCAAGCCCGTCGCCGGTGAATCCGCGAGGCCGGCGGCATCCGTGACCGCTGCATCGATCAACGTCGTCGCCGAGATGTTCTCCATCCCGCCGAAGATGAACCCATCGACGGCGACCTGCGCGTACTTCGGATACGGGTAGCGCACGCCGGTCGCGCGCGAGAAGAACGCCAGGATCTCGTCCGTCTCTGCGAAGGTCGCGTCGAGATGCGGCTCGAGCCGGCGTTCGGCCACGAATTGGAGCGGAATTCCGTCCCACGAGGACTCGCGCACGGCGAACTCGCCGGCGGCGAGCGTCTCGAGGTACGCGGGATGCGGGAAGTTCACGCGCCAGTGCTCGATCGCGTGCTCGCCGACCTCGCGACGCTCGATGCGTTCGCCCGCGGCGATGACGCTCCATGATCTCGGGACACGCACCGTGAGTTCGCTCGTCGCGCGCTCCCACGGCTCGTCCTGACACGGGAACCAGGCACGCGCGTCGACACATTCGCCCTGAGTCCACACTTGCGTCGGTCCGACGCCGCGATCCGCTGCGAAGTAGAGACCTCGCGTCGGTCGACCGCCATAGCGGACGGTGAACTCGGCGAACTGATCGAGTCCGAGCCGTTCGGCGAAGTGGACGGTGACGGAGTCCTCGTCCTGCGAGAACTCGAGCCCGACCCCGTCGACGTCGCGAACCGACTCGACCGCGAGGCCTTCGAGGTCGAGCTCGACCTCGGTCAGGCTCGTTTTCGTCGGCCACAGACGCAGGCGACACGCGCCCTGTATCGTCCTAGTGGCCGGCTCGATCTCGAGCTCCAGCGCGTAGTGCTCCACGTCGAATCCCGATTCTTCGGCACCGTCCGGGCCGCGAGGCGGCGACGTGCAGGCAGCAGCCAGTAACCATGCAGCAGCGCTGAACGCGGGTCGACTCATTCTGGTGAGGATAGCGGGCTTCCGTGGTTGCCCGATGTGCGCCGAGGCGCGAAACTTGGATGCCTTGGACTTCCTGCTCGAGTGCGTGGGATTCCCTCCGGACTTCCCTCTCGACGAACTCGTCGGCCGCGCGCTCCGCGAGGGCGAGCCGGCCGCGTGGCGCGGCGATCCGCGCACGCACCGACGTCTCCCGATCGTCGCTGGCGTCGACCTCGCGATCGAGCGCGACGCGACGCACGACGGTTGGAACATCGTCCCCCACTTCCGACAGGAGACGCGACTGCGCGTCGCCGTCGAAGAGATCCGCAAGATCCCCGACTCGCGCTTCGACGCGCTCCTCATCGGGTGGGCTGCGCCGCCGGTTCGTTCGGACGAGGATTACTCGCGCGCGCTCGCCGAGGAACGCGCCGGCCTGCTCGTGCTGCACGAACCCGGCGCCTATCCGATCTGCGCCTATCTCACGGATGCGCGGCGATTGCCGGGGTCGCTGCTCCAGGGTCACGTGCTCGCAGTCACGATCGCGGGCTTCGCGCTCGACGTCGGCTATCTAGGGCCCAACGAAGGCGTCTTCGACCGCGACGTCCTCGAGCGTGAGAGCGGTGCTAGTTTCGCGCCGC
>JAYTBY010000610.1:0-3151 GCA_043736755.1 Planctomycetota bacterium
GTGCGCAACGTCGGCACGTTGATCGCGCCGCTCACGAAGGCCCAATATCAAGCTGGGAACACCGCCGTGCCACCGCAGCTCTTCTCCCATTCGGACCAACAGTTCCAATGGCAGACGGGTGTCTCGGGTTCCGTCGAGAACGTCGGTTGGGGCGGTCGCGTCGCCGACGTCGCGGGCAGTCTCAACGTCGGTTCGCAACTCGCGATGAACTTGTCGCTCTCGGGAGCGAACACGTTCCAAGTGGGTCACGACACGCTGCCCTACAACTTGGGCGTGAACGGAGCGATCCAGCTCAGCGGTCTCTTCCAGAATTGGAATCAGGATCGCACGGCCGCCTTCGAGACGTTGCTCGCCGCGCCGCAGACGAATCGGCTGGTGCGTCAGTTCGCCGGCATCCAACAGCAAGCGATCGACGTTCAAGGCGTCGTCACGAGCGCGTTGGCGTCCGCACCGACCTTGACCACGGTCTTCCCGAACACCGGTCTCGGCCGGCAACTCCGCATGGTCGCGCGGATGATCTCGATTCGCTCGAGCGTCAGCGCGTCACGCCAAGTGTTCTTCGTCTCGCGCGGTGGTTTCGACACGCATGACGATCAGGAACAGGACCAGCCGGGCCTCTACTCCGACATCAGCCAGTGCTTGGCCGCGTTCCAAGCCGCAATGGTCGAGCTCGGCATCTCCGACTCGGTCACGGCGTTCACGGGGTCCGACTTCGGCCGCACCCTGACGAGCAACGGCGATGGCTCGGACCACGGTTGGGGCAGCCATCACCTCGTGCTCGGTGGCGACGTCCGCGGCGGCGATCTCTACGGCACGATGCCGAGCTTTCAGATGGGCGGCGTCGACGACGTGGGGGGCGGGCGGATCCTGCCGACGACCTCGGTCGATCAATACTCGGCGACCTTGGCTCGCTGGTATGGGCTCACCGAACCGCAGATCACTCAGGTGTTCCCGAACGTCGCGAACTTCGCCAGCTCCGACTTGGGACTGATGCTGTGAACGAAGACGCGGAGGCCGGGATCGCTCCCGGCCTCCGCGTCGTTCGTACCGCGAGGTTCTTTTCGAACCTCGAGTTGCTCAGCCCGCGCGTTTCGGCTGCTGAGCCATCGCCTCGTTGAACTTGGCGATGTTCTTCTGTCGGTCGTCGACGTAGCGCTGGAGACCGGCCACGTAGCGCTCGATGCCACCGTTCGGCTCGAATTCCAGGCCGACCAGCACGTTCTTCGTGAACGCCCTCATGCCGACGATGCGCGCGCGACACGCGATCGGAAGCGGCGTACCGGGCAGCGTCAACGAGACTTCTACACGAGTCTTGTCCGTGAGCGTAGCGACCTGCTCGAGTGTGGCCAGGATCCCGATACCACCCATCGAGATGTCGTGGATGCGTGCCGAGAGCTCACCGTCGCTCCAGCGCACGGAGGCCGTGATCTTCGTCGCGAAATCGGGCATGACGCGCGTGCTGCGGCGGCGGTTGAACCACCGCGCATAGAACGAGTCCATCTGGTGCACGACCTCGGCGATGTTCTCGAAACGCAGGCCGTAGCGGACCGTCGTGCCGACGTGAACGACCGAGACGATCTCCGCGCCGGCTTCCACGAATTTCGGCCGCGACCGGTGCTGGATGCGGAGGCGGACCTTGGTCCCTTCCGGGATGTCGAGGTTCTTCGTCTGCGGCACCAAAACTCCCGCGCCGCCGACCGAGAGGTCGCTGCACTCGCCGATTGCCTTGCGGCCGTCGTCGGTGAGAATGGTGGCCTCGAGCGGCACGCCGGCCTGCTTGTGCACGCGGTACTGACGGCGCGATTCGCGACCTCCGCTCAGGCTTCGAGCGCGCGGCGTTTCGGTCGGATTCGGCTTGGGCTGATCGTTCAGGGGGATCGACATGGCGTCCTCGGGACCCGCGGGGCAACGGAGTCTCGGCTCCGGGTGGAGTTCATCGGTCCGAGCAGGCTCGGAGCACGAGCCCGAACGTGATTCCGTGTCGGTTCGCCCCTTGTCACACTCGCCGATCACGCCATGGCTCCTCCTTCGATCCCGCGATCCGCCCGTCTGGCGCCAGCTCTCCTGACCCTTCTTTCCGGGTGCGGAATGATCGGGCCCGCGGACGAGCCGCCGCCCCTGCGTGCGCCCGCGCTGAGAATCGAAGCGTATCCGCATGCTGGAACTTCGCTTACCGGACCGATGCCGCTCACGGGCGAGGTCGCTCTAGCCCCACCGCTCCTCGTCGAGGTCGTGGTCACCTGGGTGGAACAGGCCGTCGAGACGACCGAGGACCTCGGCGCACGCGCGGGTCTCGTCCTCGGGCCTGGCGACGCGGATCCGCTGCGCGCGATCGCACAGCGCGCGGGTGAAGTCGGATTCGAGTGCGGAGCTCGGTCGTCGACCACGTTGCGTGCGATCGCCGCCGGCGCGCACGGTCGCACGACCACCGTTTGGAGCGAGCGATCCCCGCTCGCGCCGGCGACGACCTACCGCGTTCGCGCGGACGGAGCGAACGTTCCAGGCACCGTGTCCTTCATGCTCGACGCCACGCGCCCGAGCGACGCGATGGAAGCACGAATCGCACTCCAGCTCGGATTGCGAGGCGACGCCACGCGCGAGAAGATCCTGATCTCTACGCCACTCGCCGTATCCAACGGCCCGTTCCTGTTCGCGTTCCCTCGTTCGGCGGCTCGCGACGAACCCGCCGTGCTCGTGGTCGCGATCGAAGTACGCGAGGCGTCGACGGAAGCTGTGCCGCGGGAGAGCCTCGTGTCCGCCGCTGCCGCTGCAGCGGATCGTCGACGCGAAATCACGCGCTCGGAGGAGGAAGCGCGTGAGATCGCCAGCCTGATCGCCGCGCTCGACAAACCGGCTGAGCGACGCGCACGGCTCGTCCATCTCGCCGGTACGTGCGGAGCGCCTCTCGCGCTCGACGTGGCGCTCGTCGCGAACGACGGCGACCTGGCTGACTTCGCGCTCGCGGTGCGAGGGGCGTTGGCCCAGCCCGTCGATCGACGCGGTGCCGCGTGGCCGATCGAGCGCGCGGCGTGGCTCTTCGTCGGTGCTCGAGCCGCATCCGCAAAGCTGGCCCCCGAACTCGCCGGAGTCCTCGCACGCCAAGGCGGCGAAGCCGCACGTTTTCCCGGGGCCATCGAGGACCTCGTGCGCG
>JAYTBY010000611.1:0-3135 GCA_043736755.1 Planctomycetota bacterium
GCCGCTCGACGGCTGCGCATCGAGACTCTCGCGAGCGACACGCACGCGCGCATCCTGCGCGTGCGCGTCGTGAGCGTGCCGCAAGTCCGGGGACCCTCGAACCCGTGAAGAAGATCCTGCAGAAGTTCATCGGAGGACGCGCACTGGACGCCGAGTCGGGTTCCGCCTCCGCCAACCCGGTAACGCACGCGCCGGATCCCGACCTCGTGGTGAAGCCGGGCGGTCCGGTCGCAGCCAGAGATTTGCCGCGCGCATCGGTCGTCATCCTGAATCTGAATGGCAAGCACCACCTGAAGGGCTGTTTCGACAGCCTGGCTGCGCTCGACTATCCGAAGGATCGTCTCGAGGTCGTTCTCGTCGACAACGGCAGCGACGACGGCAGCGTCGAGGAGATGCGTGCCAAACACGCTTGGGTCCGTCTCGAACGCAATGAGCGGAACGTCGGGTTCGCTGAGGGTTGCAATCAGGGCGTACGACTCGCGACTAGACCTGAAGTGCTGGTGTTCCTGAACAACGACATGCGCGTCGCGAAGCCGTGGCTCAAGGAGCTCGTCGCGCCGATCGTGCGCGGCGAGTGCGCGGCGACGACCGCGAAGATGTACTCGTGGGACGGCAAGGTCATGAACTCCGCCGGCGGCGGCATGAACTTCCACGGCATCGGCATTCAGCGCGGATACGGCGTCGAGCCCAGCCCCGACTTCGACGTGCCCGTGAAGACCCTCTTCGCTTGCGGCGGCGCGATGGCGATGTCCGCCAACGTGTTCGCCGACGTCGGCGGCTTCGACTCCGAGTTCTTCGCGTACTACGAAGACGTCGATCTCGGTTGGCGATCGTGGGTGCAGGGACACGAGACGCGCTACGTCCCCACGTCCGTGTGTTGGCACCACCACTCGAGCACCAGCAAGCGACTGCCGCCCGAGATGGTGCGCCTCCTCCAGACGCGCAATCCGCTGCTCGCGTGCTTCAAGAACTACGACGACTCCAACTTGCGCGCGATCCTCGCTCCGATGCTGGCATTGCACACGCGCCGCACCTGGATGGTCTCTGGCTTGCACGCGCGCGACGAGGAATTCCGCATCGAAGCCGCGACGAACCCGAAGTCGGGTTTCTTCCAGAGGATGGTGGAGAAAGCGCACGCCAAGCTCGACGAGGAAGTCCCTGTGCGCCGCCTGGCGGCCGCAGACCTCATCGGGGTGAACGATCTGCTCGGCCGCTTTGATCACTGGATGGGCCGGCGGAGCACGGTGCAGTCCAAGCGGCGTCGCGCGGACGCCGAGATCTTCCGCCTGTTCCTGAAACCGCGTTGGTGCATCGAGGGCGAGAAGGGCTATGTCGAACTCCAGAAGGGGATGAGTACCTTCTTCGGCATCGATTCCAAATTTCCGCCCGACAGATTGCCGGACCCCAAGTCATGAGGACTCCCATTTGAAGCTGTCCGTCGTGATCCCTGTCTACAACGAAGAGAAGACGCTCGCGGAAATCGTCCGTCGGGTGCAAGCGACTCCGTTCGAGAAGGAGATCGTGCTCGTGAACGACGGCTCGCGCGATCGCTCGCGCGAGATCATGGAGCAGTTGGCTCGCGAGTACCCGAACGTGCGGTGCTTCCACCACGAAGTGAACTCGGGGAAAGGAGCGGCACTCTCGACGGGCTTCACCAAGGTGACGGGCGACGTCGTCCTCATCCAAGACGCGGACCTCGAGTACGACCCGAACGACTATGCGGCACTGCTGCTCCCGATCCAGGAGGGCAAGGCGGACGTCGTGTTCGGCAGCCGATTCCTCGGTGGTCGCTATGCGCGCGTGCACCTCTACTGGCACTACCTCGGCAACCGCATGCTGACGACGGCTTCGAACATGTTCACGAACCTGAACCTGTCCGACATGGAGACCTGCTACAAAGTCTTCCGACGCGATGTCGCAGATCGGATCCAGATCCAGTCACGCACGTTCGCCGTCGAGCCCGAGTTCGCCGCGAAGGTGGCCAAGCTCCGCGCGCGTGTCTACGAAGTGCCGATCAGTTACGCGGGCCGCGATTACTCCGAGGGCAAGAAGATCGGACTGAGGGATGCCTTCATCGCGCTCTGGGCGATCGTGCGTTGGAGCTTGTTCCATCGCATGGAACCGCTGAAGCGCGGATGACGAGTGCCCCGAGCGCGCTCCGGCCGGAACCGAGTGGGGGGCGAACCGCTCTGTTTCTCGCGCTGGCGCTGTGCGCGTTCGCCGCGAATTCGATCCTGTGCCGCGCAGCCCTCGGGCCTGGTTTCGTCGACGCGGCCACGTTCACCGGCGTGCGGCTCCTGTCGGGAGCGGTGGTACTCGTGCTGATCGCACGCTGGAGGTCCGAACCCCTGGGCGGCGGCAGTTGGCGCGGAGGACTCGCGCTGTGCGGATATGCCGTTGCGTTCGCGCTCGCGTACACGCGCATCGCCACCGGAACGGGTGCCCTCATCCTCTTCGGAACCGTGCAAGCGACGATGCTCGCCGCAGCACTCGTACGCGGCGAACGGATCTCATGGACTCAGTGGATCGGCATCACCGCTGCACTCGGCGGGCTTACGGCGCTCTTCTTACCGGGCCAACATGCGCCCGATGTCCTCGGTGCCGCGCTGATGGTGGGCGCGGGAGTCGCGTGGGGTGCCTACTCGCTGCTCGGGCGCGGCGCACTCCGCCCACTCGCGACGACCGCGCACAACTTCTGCTGGAGCCTGCCGCTCGCCGCGCTGTTTGTATTCGTCGAGCGTGATTCGCTGCACACCGATGCACGCGGAATCGCCCTCGCTGCCTCGTCCGGCGCCGTGGCCTCCGGTTTGGGCTACACGATGTGGTACGCCGCGCTCCGAACGACCAGTACGACGCGCGCCGCAGTGCTGCAGCTCGCCGTGCCTGTGATCGCCGCACTCGGCGGGGTCGCGCTGCTCGGAGAGTCCCTTGGCATGCGATTCATCGTGTGCGGTGCGCTCGTCCTCGGTGGCGTGGCGTTGGCCGTCGCACGCGGTGATCGCAGCTCTGAGTGATCGTTTCGATCGACGGCAATGCGCACCGGGACTTCATGCGCGCTAGAGGGGTGATCCCGAAGTCCGCTGCGATCGTCGCCCCGCTTGCGCCTCCCCTGCGGCGTCGACGCTCCTCCGAGGG
>JAYTBY010000612.1:0-6802 GCA_043736755.1 Planctomycetota bacterium
CGGCGGACGACGGGATCGACCGCTTCTTGCGCGAACGACGGGCACGTGGCGACGAGGACGAAGAGAAGGCTGTGGATGCGCATGGGAGTTCCGGTGGGGGCCGCGCGCACTCTAGCGCTCGCCTACGAATCGCGGCGGATCAGCGTGCGTTCGGCTCGAGCGCGCGCGCCGTCTCGGCCCATCGACGGGCGAGTTCGGGCCGACCGAGCCGCTCGTAAACCTGCCCGAGCAGCTTCGCGATCGCGGTCCGCGGGAGGATGCGTTGAGCCTCCTCGAGGTCGCGCGCTGCGGCCTCGAACTCACCGAGCGACAGGTGCGCGACTGCGCGGTTGCGTAGCGCACCCTCGGCCTTCGGATGACGGACGAGGAGCCGTGAAAGGACTTCAATCGCCTCGCGCTCGCGCTTCGTAGCGAGGAGCACGCCGCCAAGGTTCACGCTCGATTCCGGGAGCATCGGATCGATGGCGAGCGCGCGCCGTAAGTCCGCTTCCGCTCCGACGAGATCGCGTTCCTCCTCGCGCAATCCGGCACGCAGGTGATGAAAGCTGGCGAGTGCGTTCGCGACCGTACCTGGCTCGCGCGCGACGAACTCGTGCGCGAGGTCGCGACGGCCGAGCTCGATGAAGGCCATCATCCACACGCCCGGATCGACCGCGCGATCCGTGGATCGATCACCCGCAGCGAGCAGGCGCGCGATGCGCCCGTCCGGAGTGGACTTGATGCGCAGAGGCGCGCGCGGCGAAGGCGGTGGTGGCTTGCGCTCGATGCGATGGTCGTGGATCTCGACGCTCTCGACGTCGAATACGCCAGTACGGCGCATGTGGCAATCGACGCACGAGCGTTCGCCGCGTCCATCGCGGGGCAGCGAGCACGCGGAGCCTTCCGCGGTTCGTTCGTCGCCCGTGGCGTGGCATTTCGAGCACGCGTTGCGGATCCGCGCCCGCTCGAGCACGTTGGTCGACGAGCGATGCGGATCGTGGCACGTCGTGCACAGGAGCGCGCCGACCTCGCGCTCGCGAGTCGCGCGGAAACAAGCTGAAAGCGTGAGCCGTTCGACGTGACTGACGAATCCGATCTCGTGCGTCGGATCGGCGGCGACGAAGACAGCGCGCCCTGCGAACAGGTCGGAATCCGGGCCCGGAATGCCGCGCAACGGCGGCGCGATCGACAACAACGCGTCGCCTTGGAGATGGCAGCGTGCGCACGAATCGAAACCGACTCGGCGCGCAGTCGCGTCGCTCGCGATCGGATCCGAGCCAGCTGGCGTCGCGCTCTCCTTGCGCGTGGTTTGCCAGTCGGCATGCGCATCCGCAAGTGCATGGCACGTCACGCAGTCGATGCCCGACGGCTGCCACGAAGCGGGTGGTGCGAGGTCGTACGGATAGTCGCGCGGCGGCAGCGCACTGGTGTGACAACGCAGGCATTCCTCGGCGATCGACACGTTCCAGCGCGACGTCGAGTCGATCGCATGACCTGGCGCACTTTGAGCTCGGACACTTCCGGCCTCGCCGCGCACGACCTCGAGCGGCCCGAAGCGGATCACTTCGCCGCGACGGACGGCGTAGGAACGATCGAGGATTCCTGCGCCGATCGTGAATGCGATCGGGGCGGAGTCGACGTCGCGCCGCGATTCCTTCCCGGCGTCGACGAGCACGAGCGACTCGACGATGCGCGGACCTGGTGCGGCAGTCTCGAAGCGGTACTCGAGACTGCCGACGCGCGCGTGCGCGGGAGAAACGGCGTCCAGTTCGCCGGGAACCAGCGGTCCGAGCGCTCGTGCCATGCCCGTCGCTCGATAACTCTCGACCTGGCTCGAATGGCACGCGACGCAGCGCTCGCCGGGGTCGGCCGCGCGCGCGGAGGTCGCAGCGGCAGCGAGCGCAACGACATAGACAGAGAGTCGGCTCGCTCGGGTCGAAGTCGTCACCCTCGGATCGTAGCGCGGCGCGCTCGCACCACCGCGGCCGACTTCGCGCTAACCTCGGGCTCATGTTGAGCCGGGAAGTTGCGTGGGAGCACTTGTGCGCTTGGACGAAGACGGACGCGTTGCGTAAGCACGCGCGCGCCGTCGAGGTCGCGATGCGCGCCGCGGCGATGCGCTACGGCGCCGGCGCGAGCGACGTCGAGCGTTTCGGTCTCGCCGGGATGCTGCACGACGCCGACTACGAATCCTGGCCCGAGGAACATCCGCGCCGCATCGTCGCGTGGCTCGCGGAACGCGGCGAGCCGGAGGTCGCGCACGCCGTATCGGCGCACTACACGAAGTGGGGCGTGTCCTACGACTCGACGCTCGACAAGGTGCTGCTCGCGTGCGACGAGCTGACCGGGTTCGTCGGCGCATGCGCGCTGGTGCGACCCGAGGGGATCGCGACGCTCGAAGCGAAGAGCGTGCTGAAGAAACTGAAGGACAAGGGTTTCGCGGCCAAGGTCGAGCGCGACGAGGTCAGTGCCGGTGCTGCGATGCTCGGAGTCGATCTTGGCGAGCACATCACGTTTGTGATCGAAGCGTTGAGGCCACACGCGGCCGAGCTCGGGCTCGCGCGGAGCGTTGCAAGCCCCTGATTCTCACTCGCACGGTTGGCACTGGAGAGGAGGGATTCATCCACATGTTCGAGCGATTCACGGTCGAGGCGAAGCTCGTGCTGAATACAGCGCGGGCCGAGAGCCAGCGACTGCGCCACGAGTGGTTGGGAGCTGAGCACCTTCTCCTCGCGCTGCTCGCGGTGTCCGACGGTCTAGCACCGGAGATCCTGCGCGAGCTGGCGTGCGATCCGGGGGAGATGAGGAAGCAGGTGGATCGGAGCGCTGGTTCCATTCCACTCACGTTCGTCGGACACGGCCAGATTCCATTCACTCGAAGCGCTAAGGAGGCGCTCCACATCGCGCTCACCGAGGCCGACGCACTTGGTCATCCCAAGGTCGGCACGGGGCACCTATTGATCGGGCTCATGGCCGGGCCTGAATCGATTGCTGCGGATGTGCTCCGCACGCGCAACATCACGCTCGAGATGGTTCGCGCGAAGGTGATCGAGCATGGAGGTTGGGATGCTCCTGCTGAACCAGTCGCGTCCGACACGGGATCCCGCATGCACGTGCTGAGGCAAGCCGTCGCGGTGTTGCGTGCGATCGGCGAGACCGATACTGCGGTTCAGGTCGAGCGCGCCTTGCATCGACTCACCTGACGACCCGACTTCAACGCTTCAACAGCGCGGGCAACGCGTCGGCCCCGTGCGCGCGCGCCGGGCTCGACTCTCTCAGACGGAAGTCGAGCTTGCCTACATCGAGGAACTGCGGATCGGCTCCGTCCTTCGCGCTTTCCTCCGCGACGGGGAGTTTGGGGATGCTGCGCGTCGGCGCGTCGATGCAGTACCAGTAGTTGCGCGCGAACGTGAAGGACTCGGGAGCCGTGTGCGGTCCGACGTTCACGGGTGTCGTGATCTCGCTCGTGCTCCACACGACGAGGTTGTCGCTGAATATGCCGTTGCGGCACGGCACGAAGCCCGGCTCGCGCGTCTCTTGCAGGATGCGTAGGAACCACTTCTGCGGCCGGTAGAACGTGTTGAAGCGCACGGTCGCGCCGTCCACGCCGACGAACGCAAGCGAGGCCTCGCTGCCGACGAACGTGCAGCCTTCGATCACGATGTCGCGCGCCTCGAACGTCTCGGGCTTCGGACGGAAGAGCGCGAGAGCGGTGGAGCCGCCGAGGTTCACGGCGCGCTGACCCGCATGCTCGAAACGACACGCGTTGATCGTGACGTCGCTCGTGCCGCCCTTCGTCTGCACGCCGTTCGACGCGGGATCCTCGGTGCGATCGCGGAACGTGCAAGCTTCGATCACGCCGCGATGACAACCGACCATGTCGACCGCCGAGCCGCCGCGGCCCCACGTCTCGACCGTGCAATTCGACAGTCGGAAGTCGTCGAGGCCGGAGAGCTTGATGCCGTCCTCGTTCCCGCGCCCGCCGCAATCACGCACCACGATGTCGCGCAAGGTCACGTGATGCGAAGGCGTCTCGAACGTGCCGCCGTCGTCGATGTTGAGGCCGTTCGCTGGCGCTCCGAGGATCGTGATGCCGGAGAGCTCGAAGTGCGCGACGTCCGAGAACTGCATCCCGCGGAACACGGGCGGAGCGTGTGAATCCGCCGCGGTCACGACGATCGGCTCCTCGGCCGTGCCGGTCACGTTCGCGAAATTGAAACGCTCGTATTCGCCAGACTTCACGCGGATGCGCGCACCGGGCGTGGCCGAAGCGAGCGCGCTGCGCAGCTCGCTCGTGGTCGAGACCTCGATGACGCGCGGCTGTTGGAATGCCAGGGGGAAGAGCAGTATCGGGACCGCCTGGCCGAGGGACATGCCCGCACGATAGCAGCCGAGAGCCGGCCCCGAAGCGCGAGCCGAGTGCAGGTCAGGGTTCGCCCGATCGAGCAGGACAGTCTTCGCTCCCGCCAAACTGAGGGCCGCATTCGGGGTCCGACCTCCCGCTCGCGGGGTAAGCTGCGAGCTTCCCTACGCGAACCCGAGACCCGATCCCCATGCGACGAACCCTCGTGCTGCCACTCGTTCTGACGATTCTTCTCGGCAGTTGCACGAGTTCGCCTGGCGCTGACGCGGTGGAATCGGGCGAGTCGCAGTCCACGCCACCGCTCGCGCACGTCGTGTCGGTGCGCGACGGCCGCACCGGCGAGCGCGTCGAGTTCGACGCCATGCTCGATTCCCTCAGCGCGGCCGACGCCGTGTTCCTGGGCGAATCACACATCGACGGGACGACGCACCGAGTCCAGCTCGAGACGTACGCCGGCTTGCTCGATCGGCGCGACGGTCGCGTCGTTCTCGCAATGGAGATGTTCGAGCGCGACGTGCAGCCGACGCTCGATGCCTACGTGCGTGGTGAGATCGACGAGGCGTCGTTCCTGGCGAAGTCGCGACCGTGGTCGAACTACCGCACGGCGTATCGACCGATGATCGAGCTCGCGCGTGCCGAGCGGCGTCCGGTCGTCGCCTCGAACTTTCCAGCTATGTTGCGGCGCAAGGTCGGCACCGACGGCCTCGCCGCGTTGTCGCCCGAGGAGCGCGCGCTCGCTCCGGTCGAATTGTTCGCGAACACGCCCGCGTACTGGCGCCGCGTGGACAACGCCGTGCGCGGCCACGCGGCGATGATGGGTCCGACTCCGACGGCGGACGATCCGCGGCTCACGTCGGTGCAGTCGCTGTGGGACAACTCGATGGGGGAGGCGTGCGCGCTCGCGCTGCGCGATCACCCGGATCATGCGGTCCTGCACGTGAATGGCGGATTCCACAGCGAATACTGGGATGGAACGGTGCGACAACTCCGATTGCGCGCGCCCGAGGCTCGCATCGCGACGGTCGCGATCGTGGCCACCGCAAACCCGTTCTCCACCGAATTCGACGGAGTGCCCGTCGCCGACTTCGTAGTCTTCGCCGAGGAGCGCGCGCAGGACGTTGACGACGGCACCTACGCCGTGTTCGTGCCGCGACAGCTCGAATACAAACTGCACGTGCCGCCGACCGCGAGCGAGAACGCGCGCGTGCCACTCCTCGTGTGGCTGGCCAACGAAGGCGAGACCGCGGACGATGCGTTCGCGTTGTGGAAAGAGCGCGTCGGCGCTCACTCCGCCATCGTCGTCGTGGAAGCGCCGTACCGTGAGTTGCAGGACGATCTCGTCGCCGGGGGACGGTGGTACTGGCCGAACTCCTTTGCCGAGGACATCAACTCGCTGCGCGAAGGGATCGAGCGCGCGAGTGACTTCGTGTTGCGCCACCAACCGATCGATCCGACTCGCGTTTGCCTCGCGGGCGAAGGCACGGGGGCTACGGTCGTCGCGGCCGTGTCGCTGCTCTCGAGCGAACTGGATATGCGCGCGCTCGCGTTCGAACCGCGGCGCTTCGCGTCGATCTCGGACTTTCCGTTGCCTCTCCCCGAGTTGGGCGGGAACGAGCGTGCGCCATCGAAGTCGCTGCGCGTCGCTGCGCGTGAGACCGACGTCGCGTGGTGGACGGGCGAATTGGCGCAGTACCGCGGCGTCGCGTTCGACGCGGAACTCGGAGGCCTCACCGCTGACGCGTGGAATGCCGAAAGCGAGCGCGAGAACGCGGTTCGCGCGGCACTAGGCCTCGAAGCGCGCACCGTGTCCGCCGACGCATCGCGAGCCCACGTCCGCGTCGAAGGTCCGCGCGCCCGGAGTTGGGCACGACGAATGACGGACGCGCTCTCGCGGCGTGACGGATCGCGCATCGCTCTACTCGCCTCATCGGAATCGGCTGACGCGGGTTCGAGTGAGATCGAACTCACCGTGCGCGCCGCGGACTTCGCTCGACCAGGGCGTTTGCCGGAATGCCCCGGATCGTTCGGCGGTTCGACGATCGTCGTGCTGCCGGCCGGTATCGCGCCGGAGGAAGCAACGGCGTGGCGCGCGCTACAAGAGGCGGATCCGTTGTCGAAGGCGAACCGGTTCCAACGTCTCGTGATCGCGGACGATACCGGCGAGCGGAGCTTGCCGAACGTGCTCACCGAGCTCCTCGCGAACAACCGCAAGAACGTGCTCATCGTCCCCGCGACGTGGTGTGCCGACGGTGCGGCGATGCGTGCACTGCAGCGTACGACGCGCGAGTTCGAGGACCGGATGACCGTGCAATGGCGGCCGGGGCTGGGCGGGCGCGCGCCGCTGTGATCGCGGTACGGAGTGACGGTTGGCGGCGGTGCGGAGCCAGGCACAACTCCGCCGTTCTCGCAGCACCTAGAGCACAGCGTGCTTCGGGTGCTGCGTGCACGGCGGAGTTGTGC
>JAYTBY010000613.1:0-3128 GCA_043736755.1 Planctomycetota bacterium
GCCTCGACCGATCTGCGACGACTGTACGGCCTCGACTACCACGAACGAATCGAAGTCGTACTCGAGCCCGGCGAGGACGGCCACGCCGACCTCCTCCTGCGCACGCACGACGCCGCAGAGTTCCAGTGGAATCCGCGCGCCGGTGCGGCGCTCGAAGGCGTCTTCGGCGAGGACGCGACGTTCGTGCTCGGTGCCGCGTTCACGCTGCGACCGATCGGCGGTCGCGGCGCCGAGTGGCGCAACCGAGTCGAGGTCGGGAGCCGCATCCTCCTCTTCAGCGAGTACTGGCAACCGATCGACAGTTCGGCGCGCTGGTTCCTCGCGCCTTCGGTGGCTTATCAACAGCAACGCGTGAACGTGACCGTCGAAGAGGATGTTTTGGCCGTGCTCGACGTGCATGCTGTCGGCGGAAAACTGGACGTCGGACGCGTGCTCGGCGAATGGGGCGAAGCGCGCATCGGACTCGTCAAGCAGTCGGGTCAAGTCGGCCAGGCGGTCGGGGTTCCGGGGACGTTCCCCGACGAAGACTTTGACCAGGGATTCCTCGAAGGCGGCATCACGATCGACACCGTGGACTCACTTGCGCTTCCGCGCGAAGGCACGATCGGCCGCGTCACGTTGACCGCGCCGGTCTCGTGGTTGGGTGGGGAGCAGGAGCGCTATCTCCAGGCCCAGATCGACCACGCGATGTCGTGGGATCGCACGTCGCTCGTGCTCGGAGCGGAGTTCAACACGGCACTCGACGACGAGGAAGCGCTCCAGAACGCTTTCCCACTTGGAGGCTTCCTACGACTCTCCGGACTAGGGCGCGACAGCATCAGCGGTGCGCACGCGGGCCTCGCCCGCGCCGTGACGCGCGTCGAACTCGGACGCCGCGGGCTCGATCGCCGCTTCTTGAATTGGAACCTCGGCACATCGATCGAGGCCGGTCAAGGTTGGGCCCAACGCGACGACATCGACTTCGACAGCCTGCGTTGGTCGGGCTCGTTGTTCATCGCGGCCGAGACCCTGTTCGGTACCGCGTTCCTTGGGGGCGGTCTGACGGAGCCGGGAGAATCGGCCATATTCATCGTGTTCGGGAACCTGTTCGGCGACTGGGGGCCGTTCTGACGAGCGTTGAACGTCGGTGGATTCCGCGACCACCAAGTTGGACGCTTCCCCGGTATCCTGCGGCACTCGCCCCCCCTGCGGACACCGGCCCATGCCGATCCGCTTCGACTGTGGAGACTTCGATGCGCCTCGTTCCGACGACGATCTGTTTGCTCGCCTCACTGACCTCGTGCAACTCGACTGGCACTCCGCCGACGCCGCGGAGTTCGGCCACGCAAAGCAGCATGACGATCCTCGTCGGGCAGAGGATGCTCGACGAGGACGACTGGGCACCGCTCGACGAGCCCACGGTGTTCGGCGTCGAGTTCGACAGTTACGGCCCCTACGACCCGGTCGGCTTCGAGATCGGATTCTCGTATGCCGAGGACTCCGGCAACGTGTCGGCCGTCGACGTCGACAGCGAGATCTGGGAGCTCTATGCCGGTCCGCGCAAGACGTTTTCGCTGGCCGAGGATCGACTGCACCCCTACATCTCCGCCGGCGCATCGTGGTCGAACGCGGAGTTGCAAAGTGGCTCGGGGAGCATCGACGACGACGCGTTGGGCTTCTACTTGCGCGCTGGCGTCTACTACACGATCGGCGACGGGTTCAATCTGGGCCTCGACTACCGCAAGTTGCTCGGCGCGGACTTCGAGGAGTCGGGCCTGAAGGCCGACGGCGACTTCGACCAAGTCAGCGTAGGCATCGGTTACTCGTTCTGAAGCCTGCCGTTGGCCGAGACTTGCGTGGGCTGCGGACGGCGGATCCGCTCCACGACTCCCTACTGAAGCCGCGACGCCCGACCGCACTGAGCGGATCATGCAATGATCTACGCAACGACGTCCGTGCAGCGAATCCCGGATCACGGCGCGTTCCTCGCGCTCACACCGATCTGGCTCTTCGCGAGCGGCTGCCCTGCGACCGGCACGGAGCCGCGCAAGTTCGCCGTGGAGGTCGAAGCCGGCGCCCTTTGGCAGAGCCGCAACGACGTCGCCGTGCCCGGTGATACGGGCACGCGCTTCGCACTCGACGAAGTGACGGGCTCCGGTCCGTTCCCCGTCGGACGCGTCGAGGCCGTGTGGAAGATGGCCGAGCGCCACGAGCTGCGCGGCGTGATCGCGCCGCTCACGATCTCGGGCGACGGCACGCTCGACGAGGACGTCGACTTCGCCGGCGAGAGCTTTACCGCCGGCGCGGACACCGACGCGACGTTTCGCTTCGACTCGTACAGGCTCACGTATCGCTACATGTTCTTCCAAGGCGATGAGTGGGAGTGGCGTGGAGGCCTGACGGCGTTCGTGCGCGACGCCGAGATCGAGCTCGAGCAGGACGGCGTCTCGGCGCAGAAGCAGAACACCGGGATCGTGCCGCTCCTCTACCTCGCAGGCTCGTGGCGCTTCGCGCCCGACTGGCGCATCGCGCTCGACGTCGACGCGGCGGCTGCGTCTCAGGGTCGCGCGATCGATGCGGCTCTGAAGAGCTACTGGCGAATCGGCGAGGCGTGGGAGCTGGGCTTCGGCTACCGCACGATCGAAGGCGGAGCGGACAACGAAGAGGTGTACACGTTCACGTGGTTCCACCAGGCGGTGGTCTCGCTGCGCTACGCGTTCCGACGCTTCAGAGCGCGGGCGGGCCAGGCTCGCAGGCGCTCGGGGTGGACGAGGCGTGCTTGGATCCGTCTCGTACCGCGTGCACGTGCTGGGCCTCGGCCGAGGGTCTCGCCAGGCGACCGAACTCGGTCGTGCTCCCCGTCACCGCATTCGCAGCGACATGGATCACGCTGCTCGTCGTGCGCGCCGCGTCCCCTGCAGCGTCGGTCCCCGTGCGAAGGCCTCACGCGCGAGCGCGAGCGAAGCCGAGTCGATCGCCACCGATGCGATCGAGCTCGAGCCCATGCGCACCGCGGTCGAGCGCGCACGATCGTGGTCGCGGGCGCCAACGACAGCGTCCGCGTGATGAAGGCTCTGGCCTGATCCGCGAGGAGTAGCCGCCACGGGCACCGACCTCGATCGCGCGGATCGGCCCCTGTAGGTCTGCGA
>JAYTBY010000614.1:0-3125 GCA_043736755.1 Planctomycetota bacterium
GAGGACGTCGAGCCGATCGAGCACGCGGGGATCCTCACGACGCTCACCGGCTCGACCGAGGTCCTACCCGGATTGCGTGTGCACGTCCTCGGTGGTCACAGTGACGGTGTCGCTGTTGTGACCTTCGACGAGGCTGCCTCCGACGGCGCGATCTTCTGGAGCGACGTCGTGCCGACCGCGCACCACGTGCAGCCGCCGTACATTATGGCCTACGACCTCGACGTCGCGCGGAGCTTCGCGGTGCGCTCGGAATGGATCGCGCGTGCGGCGGACCGAGGTTGGACTGGCTGCTTCTACCACGACGTGGATAACGCCTTCGGTCGCGTGCGTCGCGAGGGGAAGCGGTATGCGGTCGAGTTGATGAGTTAGCCAGGCTCGATCATCAGCGACCGAGCTTCGCGCGGCACTCCTCGAGCTTGCTGCGATAGCGCGCGATGCGCGGATTCGTCGGTGCGAACAGGCGCTCGGCCATGGCGAGCGCTTCTTCGAGCAGGGGCAACGCCGGTTCGGGCTGTTCCATGAGGACGAGCGCTGCACCGGCCGTGTACAGGCTCCCCGCCAGATCGGCCGATCCCTGCGGCGTGCGCCGGCGATTCATCGCGACCGCCTCCTCGTACCGGCTGCGCGCCTCGTCGTTCCGACCGAGCTTCCGCAGCGCGCGGCCGTGGTGTCCGAGCGCCTGAGCCACGTCGTAGTGGTCGCCTTTCCAAAAGCGCTGGACCATCGCGAGCGCTTCCGCGACGCGCGTTTCCGATTCGGCTAGGTGCTGCGCGCCATCGAGGGTGAGCCCGAGCCTCATGATCCCCGACGCGAGCAGAGGATGGTCGACCGGGAACGCGCGTCGCAGGATCGCCACGGCATCCGTCGACAGCGCGACGGCTTCGTCGGTGCGACCCAGCTCGGTCAGCACGCTCGCCAATCGGTTCTTCGCCCGCGCGACCTCGGGGTGCCCCGCGCCGTGGAAACCGACCAGGATCTCGACGGCCTCGGCGAGCAAGGGTTCGGCCGCGGCATACTCGTTGCGCATTTCGTGGGTCGAGGCCGCGAGATCGAGGGCTTCGGCGGTCTCGGGGTTGCCGCTCGGCGCGAGGCGTCGTTGCAGCGCGACGAGTCGGTCCGCGTTCGCTTGGGCCTCCGCGTACTTGCCCGCTTCCTTCTGCGTCCGAGCTAGATCCGTGAGCGCTCGCGCGACATCGGGGTGACCGCCGGGGAAGAGTCGTTCGCGCATCTCGAGCGACGCGACGCACATCGATTCCGACTCCGCGAACCGACCCATGACGCGGCGGATGTTCGCCACGCCGGCCTGAGCGCGCGCGACGTGGGGGTGGTCGCCCTTGAAGAGGTTCGCGTACATCTCGAGCGCGCGCTCGAGGTTCGTCTCGGCCTCCGCGAGGCGGCCCACCGCGATGCAGACCTGCCCGAAGTTGTAGAGCGACATCGCGAGCTGCGGATGCTCGTCGTACAGGCGGTCGTACATCGCGAGCGACCGTTCGTAGATCGGCATCGCCTCGGCACGCCGTCCCATCCGGTCCGTGTTCGTGGCCAGGTTGTTGAGCGACATGGCGAGGTCGGGGTCGTCACCAAGACCCAGTCGCTCGCGCATCTCCGCGGACTGCACGAAGAACGGCTGGGCCTCTTCGAGCCTCGACTGGTAGGCGAGCACCATCGCGAGGTTGTTCTGCGCCTTGGCGACATCCGTGTGGTCGCCGGGATGCAGGTGTTCCTGGATCGCGAGTACCTGTTCGAACATCGGCTCGGCTTGGTCGAATCGCCCCAGGTCCTGGAGCGTGGTGGCGACGAGGCTCGTCGCGAGGGCGATCTCATTCTTGCGATCGCCGGGCAGCTCCTCGAGGATCGCGAGCGCGCGCTCCGCGAGCGGGAGCGATTCGGCGATGCGCCCGTTCATCCGCAGGATGTCTCCGATCACGCGCCGCATCGACGCTTCGATGTCGGGTTCATCGGCGAACTTGCCGCCGTCGAGCAGCTTCACTGCTTGCCCCATGGCCTCGGCCACGGTGATGCCCTGCTCTCCGCCGCGGTTCGGGTCGGAGGACTGAAGGGCGTCCGTCATGAACTCCGCGGTGGTCTCGGCCCGCATCCTCTCCCGGCGTTCCGACGCGGCATTGGCTTCGGCGATCGCACGCTGACGCTCGGCCTCGGAGCGTTGCTCGTCGGCGATGCGGCGCTGCTCGGTCTCGGCCATCCGCGCGACGACGGCAGCGTCGCGTTCCTTTCCTGCGACGTTCGCTTGCCACGCGAATGCGACGACGCCGACGAGCAGTGCTGCAGCGACCGCGGACGCCGCGAGCACGGTCGTGCGATTGCGGCGCGAGAATTTGCGCAGACGGTAGAGCGCGCTTGGCGGCGCGGCGACGACTGCGTCACCACCGAGGTAGCGCCGCAAGTCTTCGGCCAGGCCGTGCGCCGATTCGTAGCGACGCGCGCGGTCCTTCTCGAGCGCCTTCATCACGATCCAGTCGAGCTCGCCGCGCACGAGCACGCCGAGGCGCTTGGGCTCGATGCGCCGACGTGCGGCGACGGAAGCGATCGTCTCGCTCGACTCGTTGAGACGCGTGGACGGTTTCGGCGGATCGTCCTCGCGGATCATCCGCTGGATCTCGCTGAAGAACACGTCCTTCATCGTGTGCAGGTCGAACGGCGTCGACCCCGTGAGCAGCTCGTACAAGATGACGCCCAGCGCGTAGACGTCCGTGCGGGTGTCGATGTCGAGCGAGCCGCTGGCTTGCTCCGGGCTCATGTACTGGAGCGTCCCCATCACCTGCAGATGCTCGGTCGCGAGCGTCATCTCCGTGAGTTTCTGCGACGTCGCCTTGGCGATGCCGAAGTCGATGATCTTGACCTGCGGCTTCCCATCGACCGTCGCGACCAAGATGTTCGACGGCTTCAAATCGCGGTGGATGATGCCCTTCGAGTGCGCGTGCTGGACCGCTTGGCACACCTGCTCGAACAGCTCGAGCCGCGCGTCGACCGCGAGGTTGTCCTCGTCGCAGTACTGCGTGATCGCGCGCCCGGGCACGTACTCCATGACGAAGTACGGCCGACCCGTGTCCGTCGCGCCGGCGTCGATCACGCGTGCGATGTGCGGGTGATCCATCATCGCGAGC
>JAYTBY010000615.1:0-15572 GCA_043736755.1 Planctomycetota bacterium
GTGCTCCGTAGCCGAGGGCGAAGTCGTCCCACGACCAGCCAAGTCCCCATCCCGGTTCAGCAAACGCGTTGTCGTTGCCAATCAGGTCCCCGCTGATCATGTAGTCGGGCATCTTCGTGAAGCCGTAGTGCGCCCAGCCGTCCTTGTCGACGCTGATCGCCGTGCGCAGGTAGATCTCGTTCTGGTTGAAGTCGGTCGGCCCCATCGACTGCCACCAGTCGATGTAACTCGGCTGCCATGCTTCGAGCGCACGTTGGAGGCGCTTGTCGCTCGCGAGCTCGACGTTGTTCGGGATCTTCTGCGTGTAGTCGATGCCGGTCATTGGAGTTGGCCTCGTGGTCTCGTCGTGGTGGTGGGCAGGTCGTTTCGCGTCGATCCGGTGCGGTCGCCGATCAGGTGCGGTTGAAGTCGAACTCGGCCTTGTGCGGCGTGCCGTAACACGTGAGTGCACCTCGTTCGCCTACGGCGTTCGGGCGCTGGAAGATCCAGTTTTGCCAGGCGGAAAGTCGCCCGAAGATCTTCGTCTCCATCGTTTCGGGCCCTGCAAAACGGAGGTTCGACTCCATTCCGGTCAGCGCATCGGGCGAGAACGCGGAGCGCTCCTCGATGGCGAGGCGGACTTCGTCGTCCCAGTCGATCGCATCGGGAGCGAACGTCGCGAGCCCCAGCTCGTCCGTCGTCGCGACGTCGAAGTCTTCGGACTGCGCGAGCACCGCATCGACCGCGTCCGGAGTTCCGAGGAAACGCGTCGCGAGGCGCGAGATGCCGTTCGACATCGGGAACAGGCCGCCATTCGCGGCCGTGACACCGAACGTCGCACCGCCCTGGTCCGCGAGCTTCGTGTACGAGCGGTCGCAGGCGAGCAGGAGTTCGAGGAAGCTCCCGACCCACATCGTGTTTTCCTCGGCGACGGCGTAGAAGCCTTTTGCCGAGAGATCCACGCGTTTCAGCACGCGGCGCACGAGGTTCGCGACTTCGCGGACGAACCAGTCCGTCGGGTTCGCGAAGAGCGCATCGGTCGTTCGCACCGTCGTGCTCGAACCCTTGCAACGTAGGAGGACGAGGCCGACCTCCGGATGGTTCATGCGCAGGCGGCACACCGCGTCATCGAGTTCGCGGAACGCGCGCAGCGCCCACCACGCCGCACCTTCGGCGCGCGCGGACTTCTCGTCCTTGGGGCACGTCGCCGGTGCCGTGATCGTGAACTCGGCCGTGCGCGCTTGCGAGTCGACTGCGTACTCGACGTACCGGTACGCAAAGCGCGCACCGTGCGCTGTGGGGGCCTCCTCGGGTTCGACGGCCTCGAGCGCGATGCCCGCGCCCACTTTCTTCGTCTGCGTATCCGCGAGGCGACGCGCGCGCTCCCTCACCGACTCGTTCCAACGCGACAACGGCGCGATCGCATCGACGAGGTTCCACTCGACCGCGCGCTTGCCCTTGATGCCTTCGGCAACGGTCGAGAAGACGTCGCAGCGATCACGACGGATCTTGCGCTTGTCCGTGATGCGCGTGAGTCCGCCGGTGCCGGGCAACACGCCGAGCAGCGGGACCTCGGGGAAGCTGACCGCGCTGTTGCGATCGTCGACGAGCAGGATCTCGTCGCACGCGAGCGCGAGCTCATATCCACCGCCCGACGCCGTGCCGTTCAAGGCCGCGAGGAAACGCAAACCTGAGTTGCGGCTCGCGTCCTCGATGCCGAGGCGCGTCTCGTTCGTGTACTTGCAGAAGTTGACTTTGAACGCGTGGCTCGACGAACGCAGCATCAAGATGTTCGCGCCGGCGCAGAACACGCGGTCGAGCGCGCCCGTGACGACGACGCAACGCACCTCGGGATGCTCGAAGCGCAGGCGCTGGATCGCGTCGGCGAGTTCGATGTCGACGCCGAGGTCGTAGCTGTTCAGCTTGAGCTCGTAGCCTTCGCTCTCGCCCCCTTGCGGGTCGACGCCCATCGTGAGCGTGGCCACGTCGCCGTCGACGCCGAGTTTCCAGTGCTTGTACTGGCTCGGATGCGTCTGGAACCGGACGGGCGGGCGGGCGGTCAGGGTCGAGGCCATGGAGGTGGTCTTGTGGACGGAAGCGAGCGTGGGCGATATACTGCGCAGATCTCGAATGAGTGAGCATCATAGCGCCCATGTTCAGGAAGGCCAGCGGCTGCTGCGCGATCTCGGAGCCCGTCTGAGGGAGCAGCGCGAGGCGCGCGGGGTGTCCGTCTCCGACCTGGCCCAGCTCTCGGGCCTCTCGCGGCGCTACCTGACGGATGCCGAAGCCGGTCGAGCCAACCTGAGCGTCCTGCGCCTCCAGGATCTGGCCCGCGCACTCGAGATCGGTCTCGGGGATCTGCTTCGTGACGCCGCGCCGCCGCGCGAACGGATCGCCCTCGTGGGCTTGCGGGGAGCCGGGAAATCGACCTTGGGGCGCGCGCTGGCTCTGCGCCTCGAGGTGCCTTTTGTGGAATTGGACGAGCGCGTGGAGGCCTTGGCCGGGGCCTCACTGGCCGAGATCTTCGCGCTGCACGGCGACGCGGGCTACCACCGCTTCGAGGCGGAGGCCCTCGAGAACGTGCTGCGCGAAGGCGGACGCCTCGTGCTGGCGGTGGGGGGCTCGATCGTCACGCGCTCGACCACCTTCGAACGGCTGCGGCGCGCATGTCGAACGGTGTGGCTGCGCGCCAGCGCGGACGAGCACTTCGACCGTGTCCAGGCTCAGGGCGACCGCCGGCCGATGGCCGATCGGCCGCGCGCGAGGGCGGAGCTCGTGGCCCTCCTGAGCGAGCGCGAACCGCTCTATGCCACCTGCGACGTCACCGTCGACACGCGTCGGATGGATGTCGCGCGGAGTCTGGCGCTCCTCACAGAGCGACTCGGCGCGGATCCGGGAACCTGAACGCCGCGGCGCGCGTCTTGAGTATCCCGTCCGTCCCGTTTCGCGATCGATCTGCCCCGCTGGATCGACGCGGGCGGCGCGCCACCAACTCCCGAGTCCTTGCGGCGAATACGCATCAGCGTCGTGCCTGGCCACCTCCGACCCATCACGAGGCCTCGTTCGCGAGGACTTCGGGGACGGGGAACTCGGCACGGCTGCTGGGAGCGCAGTTGCGACTTCCTGTTACACACGCTTTGTAGATTCCGCTCGCCGGTTCGTCCCGGAGGCCGTGAGGATTGCCTAACGGATGGTGCGGGGTTTGCAGTGTATTTCTAGCAGATCGCAAATGCTCCGTTCGCCGAGACGCGTTACCCTATACGGGTCTCCCCCCGAGGCGCAACGCGAACCGCGCGCCCTGACCAATTCACCCACAGTCCCGCTCACTTTCCCCTTCACGACAAGCCGCCTGCCCTTCGAGGGAGCGTGCACGCACGAACTACCATGAACATCCAGAAGAGCTTCTTGCTGTTGCTCGCTACGGCGAGCACGGCTCTCAGCGCTACGGCTCAACAGACGCAGACGCAGTGTTTCACGGACGCGATCCCGCTCCAGTCGACGAACTGGACGAACACCGTCAGCATCCCGAAGTTCAACGCCAACCTCGGCACGCTGCTGTCGATCCAGTTCAGCCTCACGGGTAACGTTCAGGGCACGGCGCAAGCCGAGAGCCAGGACGCAGGCCCGACGCAAGTCACGACGTCGTTCTCGGCCAGCATCCAGCTGACGCGCCCGGACCTCAGCCTGCTCGTCGTCACGTTGCCCATCGCGAACTTCGTGGACAACTTCACGGCCTATGACGGCATCCTCGACTTCGCCGGCGCGTCGGGCGAAACGCACCCGAACATCAATGCGACGGACACCCAAATGGTGACGTCGCCGCCGCCGTTGAGCGACCTCGCGCTCTTCACGGGCGTGGGTAACATCATCCTGCCGGTCGCGGCCACGGGTGCGTCCGTCGCCACGGGCTCCGGTAACTTGGTCACGGTCTTCCAGACGATGGCCTCGGCCAACGTCCAGGTCTGCTACACGTACCAGCCGAACACGCCGCCGGTGCTCACGTGCCCCGGTGTGCTCATGGCGAGCGCCGGCGTGCCGCTCGCGTTCCAAGTCTGCGGCTCGGACCTCGATCCGAACGAAATCGTCACGATCACGGCCGCGAACGTGCCCGCCGGCATGACGTTCACGCCGCCGCTGCCCGCTTCGGGCAACCCGATCTGCGTCGACGTGAGCTGGACGCCGAACGGGACGCAAGTCGGAACGTTCGACGTCGTCTTCACGGCGACCGACCTGCACCAGCGCAGCGCGAGCTGCACCGTGCGCATCGTCTCGGCCGAGTGCCACCTGCTCGTCTCGAGCGGCGCGGGCAGCTCGAGCGCGACGATCTTCGGCCACCTCTACGACACCCAACTGACCGGCGTCCGCCGCTCGTTCCCGGTGACGATGGTCGACATGCCGACCTTCGCGTGGAACCAGATTCCGCAGACGCTGACCGTCCAGGTCGTCATGTTCAACCCGCTGATGTTCCCGGCGAACCCGGAACAACACAGCCAGGCGATGCGCGTCACGAAGGCCGGCTTCGGCGATCTCACGTGCGAGTACTCGGGCACGACGGACGGCATCGGCCTCCGCGCGCAGGTCTACTGGGTCAACGGTCAGCCGCGCGTGCGGTTCCCGTTCACCGTCCAGGGCATGTGATTCGGACCTGAACGATTCCCTCGGTCCTTCCGAGCGAGGTGCGGCTCTCCGGTGACGGGGGGCCGCGCTGCATTTCCGGTACCCCATGTGCGCTCGAGCGCGCGGGACATCTCGCTGCACGACCGGTCGGCAGCTCTGTTCGACGAGCGATCCCGCGCGTCATCCTCTGCTTCGCGCGAGCCATGTCGGCGCAAGACACGCCGCAGCCGCCAGAACGACGCTCGGCCCGAGCGGCAGATCCCACTCCAGCGAGGCGAATTCACCGAGCAACGCCGAGAACGCTCCGATCGCGACCGAGAGCCCGGCGAACGCGCCCATCGACTGGACCCAGGGGCGCGCAGCGAGCGGCGGGAGCACGAGAAGTCCGAAGACGAGCACCGGGCCGAGAGTCAGGGTTCCAGCCGCGATCGCGAGACCCACGATGCCGTGGAAGAGCACCTCGAACGCCGTCACGCGTTTGCCGAGAACGCGCGCGGTTTCGACGTCGTAGCTGACGAGCAACAGGTCTCGACCGAACCACAGGAGGAGCACGCCTGCGATCCCGAGGGACACAGCGAGCACTTCGAAGTCGTGGATGCCGACGCCGAGGACTTCGCCCTGCAGCAATTCCTCGACCGGTCCCAGACCGATGGGGGAGAGTCTTCCGATGACGAGCACGGCGGCACTTGCGGCGGCGAAACCCGCTGCGGCGCGTGCAATTTCAGGCCCTCCTCGACGACTCGAGGCGACGAGCACGAGGATCCCGATCGACGTGAACACCGCGCCCCACACGAGGCCGAAGGTCGAGCCCGCGTGGGGATCGTGCAGCGTGTCTTCGAGCGTGAGGCCCGCGAGTCCGATCGTTTCGATCCACCAGCCGAGGATCGCGTACGCGAACACGACGCCTGCGGCTGCGAATTGCGGCAGGACGATGCCGTGAAAACTAGCGCGTCGCACGAAGAGGAACGTGCCGATTGCGGGGAGCACGGTGGCGGCGACGAGTGCCGCGAGCAGCGGCCAACGGAACAAGTGGAGCCGCTCGAGCCAGGAGACGTCGTCCACGGGGATCAGGTCTCCTCGCTCGAAGGGCTCGCAGCAAACAGGCGATCGAGCCGCTCCGGCGCCAGCAACTCCGGTGCGGGTCCGCGCTCGACGCGACCTTCCGCGACCCACAGGACCTCGCGCGCGGCTTCGCGCAAGAGACCGATCTGATGGCTGACGAGCAGGATCGCAACTCCGTCGCGCACGTTCAGTTCGACGAGCAAATCGAGGATGCGGCGCTGAGCGGGGCGATCGACGCCGCTCGTGGGTTCGTCGAGCAACAGCACATTGGGCTCGCCGAGTAGGGCCCGCGCGAGCAGCGCGCGTTGGCGCTGTCCCCCCGAGAGCCCCGCGAACGGTGCCGCGGACTTTTCGGTGAGGCCGACGCGCTCGATCGCGCGCTCGGCCGCAGCACACTGCGCTGAAGTGGGGAAGCGCAAGCCGCGAAGATCGCCGTAGGCTCCCATGCGGACGACATCCGCGACGCGCAGAGGGAAGATGGAGTCGAGCGACTCGCGCTGCGGCACGTATCCGATGCGCGCGCTCCGGCGCTCCACGGCGCCGCGCTGCGGAGGGACGAGCCCGAGAAGACCGCGGAAGAGAGTCGTCTTGCCACCGCCGTTGGGGCCCACGATCCCCAAGAAATCCCCGGCGCAGACTTCGAGATCGACACCCGCGAGGACACTGCGACCGGCGTAGCCGAACGCCGCCTGCTCGACGTGAAGGAGTGCATTCATGCCGAGCGCTCGATCAGCGGGCCGATGACGTCGCATCGAAGGCCTGTCCGAGTCGTTCGTGGATCACGTTCATCATCCCGATCCAGGTCTCGGTGCCCGCGATGCCTCCGCCCAGGTTGGGCAGTTCGACGACCCGCGCGCCGGTCGCCTTGGCGATCTCTTCGACCTCGCCGCCGTTCGACCACGGTGCCGTGAGGATGATCACCGGGCCCGCGGCCTGGATCTTCCGCACGAGTTCCGCGACGTGCTTGGGCGTCGGCGCGATGCCCGGTTTCGACTCGATCGAGCCGACGACTTCTAGGGCGTAACGTACCGCGAGATAGTCGTACTCCTTGTGATAGACGACGATCTTGCGACCGCTCCACGACTTCGCGGTGGCACTCCAGCGCGCCTCGGCTGCACCGAGTTCCTTGAAGTACTCGGCCGCGCGACCCTCGAAGTAGGACTTCCCCAGCGGGTCGCTGGCGACGAGGCCGACCAGGATTCGGTTGGCGATATGACGTCCGCCGCGCGGATCGAGGTTCAGGTGCGGGTTCCCATCCGGATGGACGTCGCCGTTCTCGCGCGAGATCGTCGCGGGTACATCGATCGCCTCCCAACCGACCGACACGTTCACGAATCCCGGCTGACCGGGACGGATCCGCGGGTTGTTCGCGTTCTCGAGCAGACCGGGCAGAAAACCCATCTCGAGCGAGAGCCCGACTTGGATCAACACATCGGCACGCGACAACGCGACGAGATGCGACGGTCGCGCGACGACGTGGTGCAAGTTCTCGCGACCCTTGGCCAGCGACGTGACCTGCACGCGCTCGCCACCGATCCGGCTCGCGATGTCAGCCAGATCCGGCAAGGTCGCGACCACGCGGAGTGGCGCTGTGACGAGTGCTTCGGCGCGCAGGACGGAACTCGGGAACGCGACGAGCAGAGCCGCGACGAGGAGTGCCCGACGAGTCCGTGAGATTCGCGTGCCGTTCCGCATGTGCTTCACCAGTTGATCCCGTGGCCGTGCGCGCCGACCACGACCGTGTATTGGATCGCAAATCGCAACGAGTCGCTGTCCTCGGCGTCCGAATCGAAGTTCGAGCCCACGAGGCGCAGTCGGTGGAACTCGGAGAAGAGTCGCGAGTAGTAGACCTCGAGCTCGGACGCGTCGATGTCGGAGCCGAGCTCGGCCGTGCTGTATTGGAGGCCCACCGAGTGCTTCTGATTCCAGGCCCAATCGGCGAACGCGTACCAGCCGTTCTGCGCGTCGTCGTCGAAACCGATGATCGTGTCGTCGTCGCCATCCGGCGTGCCAGCGTCGTCCAGGAGCGCCGTGGTGTCGCCGGTGTTGACCAGGAATTCGCCACCGACCGTCAGCGCGCGCCGCGTGTCGTCGCTCGTCCAGCCGTACGTCAGGTCGAGGCCGTAGACCGAGCTGTCGAGCCCCGTCGTCACGCTGCCGTTCAGTTCAGCCGTGGCATCCGGGATGAATCGACCGGACACACCCGCTTGGAAGACGCCGTTCGCTCCGACATCCGTGAAGCCGGTCAGGCGTGCCGTGAAGTTCAGGTCGCCCGCGTCCTTGCGGTTCGCGACCTCGACGGTCGGGACGCCGACTTCCTCCTCGGACTCGGGGAGGAGGCTCCCGAACGCGCCGATGGACCAGCGTACGACGGTCTCGTCGCCCAAGCCGGTCCAGCCGTCGTACTCGACGCCGTCGCCCTTGACCTCTTCGCCGAGGTACGTGCGCAGTGCGAGCGGGCGCTCCAACGTGCGCAGCTCGTGCACGTGCGTCTGCATCTGCTTCCCGAAGTCGACGAAGAATCGACCGGCGCGAATGGTCGTGTTGCCGCCGAAACCCTTGTAGTGGACGGCAGCTTCCTCGATCGCGATGAATTCGCCGTCGGTGGCGCCGATGAAGTAGGCCCACGCGTCGGGATCGACCCAGGATTGCGCGCCGATCTCGAGGACGCGCAGGTTCAGCGCGACTCCGTCCTCGGCCGCGTCGTCGTCGGGATCGGCGTAGTCCGCCACCGCGTCGACGATGAACGAGAACGCCGGATTGAAGACCGAGCTGAAGCGATCCGACTGCCCGGAGTCGGTCGTCGCCTCCTTGGGCTTCATCATCGGGGTCTGGATCATGCCCGGCGTCGTGAACGCGGGCGCCTGAGCCTGGGCTGCGCCGGCCACTGGAACGAGAACGAGGATCGAGCCGATGAATCGCTGCATGGGGAGTCGAGTGAGTCGCGGTGGGGCACGCGGCCGAACGTCGCCGCACCCGTGGTTCCCGACTGCAGCCTTCGAGTTCCCTGGAATCGCCAGGATTCCCGCCTCGATTCAGCCGGCGCGTAACTCGCCCACCGAGGCCACGACACTGGCTGCCAGTGCTTCGAGGTCGTAGCCGCCCTCGAGGAGCATCACGATGCGACTGTGGCACCGCCCGCGCGCGAAATCGGTGAGGAGTCGCGTCATCCGCGCATACGCGTCGGTCGAGAGCTCCGTGTTCCCGAGCGGATCGTCGCGATGTCCGTCGTAGCCGGCCGACACGAGCACGAACTGCGGATCGAACTCCTCGAGGTCGGCGATCACGACGTCCTCGAGCGTCGCCAGCCACTCGCGGTCACCCGATCGCGGCGGGAGCGGACAGTTGCGCGTCGAATCTTCGCCAGCACCCGTGCCGCGCTCGTGCGCGAGTCCCGAACCGGGATACAGCGGCCATTGGTGCAGGCTCGCGAAGTAGACGCTCGGATCGGACTCGAAGATCTCTTGAGTGCCGTTCCCGTGATGGACGTCGAAGTCCACGATCGCGACGCGTTGCAGTCCGTGCCGTTCCCGCAAGTGTGCTGCAGCGAGCGCGACATTGTTGAACGCGCAGAACCCCATCGCGCGCGAGCGTTCGGCGTGATGTCCCGGAGGTCGAGCTGCGACGAACGCGTTCGTCCAAGTGCCCGACATGACGCGGTCGACCGCGAGGACGGATCCACCGCTCGCCAAGAGCGCCGCGCGCCACGAACCGGCCGACACACGCGTATCGCCGTCGTCGAGGAGGCGCGCACCGCTCGCGATCGCGCGCTCGACGGCTGTCACGTGGGCGGCGGAGTGAACGAGCGCGAGTCGCGCCGGATCGATCGTCACCGCGTCGACGAGGTCGAGTTCCGCCGCCAATCCGCACGCACGCACGCGCTCGACGATCGCGCGATGACGTTCCGCGCGCTCCGGGTGTCCCGGACCGGTGTCGTGACGTTCTTGATCCGCGTGCGCGACGAAACCGGTGACGACCCTGCTCACCGGATCACGAAAATCTCGCGGTACTTCGGGTCTTCGACGAGTTTCGCGAAGGCCGGATCGTCCTTCAAGCCGGCGAGCTGTTCGGCCGTGAGCGGCGCGCTCTCGATCGTCTTCGCGGCGTCCTTGAGCTTGCCCATGCGTGCATAGCAACGGGCTAGACCGACGTAGGCTGTGTCGCGCCGCATCCTCAGATCCTCGGCCGAATAGCGCACGGCGAGGAGGTAGTCGCTGATCGCTTCCTTGTAGTCGCCGATCTTGTAGTAGATGTTCCCGCGTTCCTCGTAGGCCGGCGCGTAGCCATCGTTGCGCACGATGCGGTCGTCGAACTCCTGGAGGAGTTCGCGCCGCGCATTCTTGTCGCCAGCGAGAACGAGGACGACGAGCGCGCCTTCGCGCATCTCGCGCGCCGGGGACTCCGCGATCGCGCGCAGGCTCTTCTTCACATCGGCGTCGAACTTCTTGGCGAAACGCGGCAGGACTTCGAGCACGCGCGCGCGCTCCTTCGCCGGCGCGGACGGATCGCCAGCCAGCTTCACGAGTGCCGCGACATGGGTGGCATCGAGGGAATCCGCGACGGCGCGGTACCAATCGAGGAGCGAGTCGAGCACGCGAAACGCGTCGCCCGGCGTCGCCGTGATACGCAGGATGCGGTTCGAGAGGCTCGCGTTCTTCGCACCCGCGAGAGCGTCGAGCGCCGCGCGCACGACCTCGGGACGCGCATCACCGACAGCTTCCTCGAGCGCCTCGCGTGCGATCGGTGCAGTGAGCCGCGCGAGCGCCGCGAGCGCCATCGGTCGGAGCTCGGGAAATCCCGCGCGGTAGATGCCGACGAGCACCGGCGCAGCGCGGTCCGGATCCGGGCTCGCGGCGAGCACGCGGATCGCGTTCTGACGACCTTCGATCGAACCCGATTGCGCGATCTCGAGCACTTTGCCGGTGACCGCTTCCGCTCGGAGCTCCGCGAGCACGAGCGCGATCGCACTGGCACGCAAGCGTTGTGGATCGGTGGGCGACGTGCCGGGATCGAGCTTCTCGACGAGAAGCGGCGCAGCCTCGGGGCCGAGTTGGACGAGCTTGGCGCGCGCTGCGTCCATGCCCCCGATGTCGCGCGAAGTCGCGTGGCCCTCGAGGTCCTCGACGAGGCCGTCCACCTGACCGCGCATCGCCCCGAGGATCAGGTCGCGTTGCGTGCGCAGTCGCAGGAGGTAGGCCTGGAGTGACTCGCGATCCTCACGCAGCGCCGCGGTCGGGGCGGCCGAAGCCGCAGTGCCGACGGGCTCGAAGCCGGGCACCAGCGAGATCGCGAGGAACAGGGCGGTGGGGAGCATCGCAGCGGGGATGCTACCAACCTCGCCCGCGTCGGTTGCGCCAACGCTCGGGTCACTACGCAGCTCGCGTCGGCGGCCGCATGACGAAGTTGCCGCGCAGATGCGCGGAGCCACCGGGAAGGAGCCCGTCCCGGTCGGGCCCGAGGTGCCGGCGCGGTCGCTGCTCCCGATCGGGAAGAGGGCGCACAGCGTAGACCGCGCGGAGCCGGAGTCGGTGTCGGAAGAGCCAGGAACGCACTCCCACGCCTATCGGTGTGGCGCTCGACCGTTTTCGAGTCCGTGCACGAAAACCCTCCTCGTGGGCCGAATGTGGGGCGACCTCGGACTCCGCTGGCGCAGAACGCGTGAATCCGTTTCCATGACGGGTCTTCCTGACTGGATCCACCGTGGAAACCACTTCACACGCACATCCGCACCCGCGCCCCTCGACGGGCGCGCACGACGTCGTCGTCGTGGGCGGTGGACACGCCGGGATCGAAGCGGCGCTGGCGGCAGCACGCGTCGGTGCACGCGTCGCGCTCGTGTCGCTGCGCCTCGATCGCATCGGCGAGATGAGCTGCAACCCCGCGATCGGCGGCGTCGGCAAGGGACAGATCGTGCGCGAGGTCGACGCGCTCGGCGGCGCGATGGGCGCCGTGGCGGACGCGACCGGGATTCAGTTCAAGTTGCTGAACACCGGGAAAGGACTCGCGGTGCAGAGTCCGCGTTGTCAGAGCGATCGACACCGCTACCGCGAAGCCGCCACCGCGATCTTGATCGCGCACGAGCGCGTCGAGCTCGTCGAGGGTGCCGCGTCGGGACTCGTCATCGAGGACGGCGCCGTGCGCGGCGTGAAGCTCGCCGACGGACGCGTGCTCGCCGCGTCGGCGGTCGTGATCACGACCGGCACGTTCTTGCGCGCCGTGATGCACACCGGCGAAGCGCAGTCGTCCGGCGGACGAGTGGGCGAGGGGACGAGCACGGGCGTGTCGCACGACCTCGAGCGACTCGGTCTCGCTCTCGGTCGCTTGAAGACCGGCACGCCGCCGCGCCTCGCTGCCGATTCGATCCGTTGGGACGCGCTCGAAGCGCAGTTCGGTGACGCGCACCCGACGCCGTTCAGCTCGCGCACGGACCGCGCGCTGTTTCCCGTTCAACGCCAGATCGCTTGTCACCTCACGCACACGAACGAGCGCACACACGCGATCGTGCGCGCGAACATCCACCGCGCGCCGATGTACGCCGGCCGGATCCAAGGTGTGGGCCCGCGCTATTGCCCGAGCGTCGAGGACAAGGTCATGCGGTTCGCCGACAAGGACCGGCACCTCGTGTTCCTCGAACCCGAGAGCCTCGACACGGACGTCGTCTACGTGAACGGCGTGTCGACGTCGCTGCCGGGTGAAGTGCAGGAGGAGATGCTGCGCACGATCGAGGGGCTCGAGAACGCGCGGTTCCTGCGGCACGGCTACGCGGTCGAGTACGACTTCGTCGCGCCGAGCCAACTGTCGGACGCGCTCGCGGTGAAGTCCGTGCCCGGGCTTTATCTGGCGGGCCAGATCAACGGCACGTCGGGTTACGAAGAAGCGGCGGGACAAGGGCTCATCGCTGGCGCGAACGCCGCGTTGTGGGTGCTCGGCCGCGACGCGTTCGTCCTCGGTCGCCACGAGGCCTACGTCGGCGTGATGGTCGACGACCTCGTCGTGTCGAATCCGACCGAGCCGTACCGCATGTTCACGAGCCGCGCGGAACATCGCTTGATCCTGCGCTGCGACAACGCCGAGGAACGACTGGTCGAGCGCGCTCGTGCCGTCGGTCTGGTCGGCGACGAGGCGGTCCTGCGACTCGAAGCACGGCGCCTGGAATCCGCGCGCGTCCTCGCCGCCGTCACGCGGATCCGTCGCGAGGGGAAGAGCCTGGCCGAGATCCTGCTGCGCCCCGAAGTGACGTGGGGGAGTCTCTGCGCCGAAACACCGGAGCTGGTGGCCGCTGGCTTCGATCCCGAGGTCGCGAGCGCCGTCGCCGTGGGGCTCAAGTACCAGGGCTACGTCGAGCGCGCCGAGGAGAACGTGGCGCGCTTGCGATCCCAGGATGCCTTGGAAATCCCGGCCGAACTCGACTACCTGACGATCCGCGGCCTCGCGAACGAGGCGCGCGAGAAGCTCGGCCGTCTGCGTCCTCGAACTCTCGGCGCCGCCGGCCGGATCGCCGGCGTCCGACCGCCCGACGTCGCGCTCGTCGCCGTCCACGTCGAGCGCCTGCGGCGCGAGCGCGTCGCCGGGCACTGAGAAACTCCCTGAGTTTCGAGTCCGGATCGCGAAGATCGGCCGCGAGCTCGCGTAAGGGATTGGATCATGACCGAGACCGCCTTCGCCCCGGCGTTCGTCCGCTACCCCAAGGATCCCGGGATCGCGCTGATCCTCGAACTCGTGCCCGGAGTGTTCCTCAGCACGTTCGGGATCGGGAATCTCTACGCCGGGAACCTCGCTTGGGGCCTGGCGCTGATGTTCGGGTACTGGATCGCGTCGGTCGTCAACTTCCTGTTGCTGTTCGTCCTGATCGGGTTCGTGACGTGGCCGCTGACCTGGTGTGCGTTCGCGGCCGTGTCGTGCTGGCTCGCGGCGCAGAAGGCGAGGGAGACCGAGACGTCGCTCATTTCGCGCGGGTGAAACCGATTGGAAGCGCGGCGTGCGCTTCAATGTGTCGATAATCCAGACTGTGTCGAGTGTAAGGCGAAATCATTCCGCTTTGGCGGAGCGATACGGGATCCGCTTCAGTCATCGAGTGCCCTGCCCGCAGATCGTGCTCAATCGGGCAGCGGAGTCGGCAACCTGCGCTTCGCTACGATTGTTCCGGTGGCCCCAATTTAGAGTCAGGGTACTGCATCTCGCCAAGCTCTTCGAGAATTCGCGACAGGTGAATCAGAACAAGCGCAACGGGAGGGAAGTTACCACTGGCAACTTGCTTTACCTGCTGGATGTCTTCCTGAAGGTCTCCCACCTCCAACTTGCGCGGCACTTTCGTCATGTCGAATGCTTCTGGCCGGCCGACCTTCCAGTAAAGCGACTCTCTAAACTCTACCTCCTGAACGCCTGCCGTACGTAACCACTCAATACAGTGTATCGTAACGCGCTCAATATCTGAGAGCGCGATAGATGCTCGGTTTAGTTGTAACCGTTGCGCGAAGCCCGCCTGGAAAGCGTTTGAGCGCGCGCGAAGCTGATGTCCTCGAAGGAGGAATCATCGATGGTTGTGACACGATTGGCGGCGGAGTCACGCCGCGCCCTGGTCAAGAGTTTGATTGCGGAGCGTGAGCGGACGGGTGAAACGTGGCGCGCGCTGGCGGCTCGCAGCGGGATGGCGTATCCGACGCTGACGGGATGGGCTTGGCGACTGCGACGCGAGCAGGCTGATCCGAAGCCGACCGTTCCCGAGCGCGCTTTCGTCGAGCTGGTCCCGAAGGACCGTTCCGCGAGCGACCGAATCGGGTTCGAGGTCGTGCTGTCCGGCAAACGTCGCATTCGAGTCGGCGTGAACTTCGACGCAGCCGCGCTTGTTCGTTTGGTGCGGGTGCTCGAAGGATGCTGAGCCTGTCGTCGGCGGTGCGCGTGTTCGTGGCACGCTCGGCGGTGGACTTCCGTCGTGGCATCGACGGCTTGTGTGGCCTCGTGCGCGAAGAGTTCGGCGAGGATCCACTGAGCGGACACTGGTTCGTGTTCACGAATCGACGTTCGAATCGGCTGCGCATCCTGGTGTGGGACCGCAATGGATTCTGGATGGCCACGAAGCGGCTCGAGCAAGGCACGTTCGAGCGCTTTGATGGATGCGATGCGAAACTCGAGATCGATCGCGTGAAGCTCGCGATGTTGCTCGACGGAATCGACACGAAAAAGGCCAGATTTCGACGCAACTTCACGCGTGAGCTGCGTATTCAATCGCGTGGCGAAGACGTCTGACGAAGGTGACCCGCGAGATGTCGATACGCTGCTCGCGCTGCTTGCGGTAGAGCGCTCGGAGAGGTCGCAAGAGCGCGCCGCACGCGAACTGGATCTGACCGAGCGTGCCAGTCTGCTCGCCAAGGTCGCCACCCTCGAACACCAAGTCCGGCTGCTATCGCGCTGGGCCTTTGGACCACGCAGCGAAAAGCGCGTGATCGAGCAGGTGCCCACCGGCCCTCAAGCGCTGCTCGCTTTCATGCTGCCGCGCGAAGAAGCGCAGCGCCTCGCCGATCAGACCGGGGCGCATGGCACGGTCACGCTCGAGCTCCCAGCCGCAAAGGCCCAGCGCCGCAAGTCCCCACCGCGCCGCACGGAGTTCCCCGAACACCTCCCGCGCGTGCGCATGGAAGTCGAGATCGAGGAGGCCCAGCGTCAATGCTGCGGCCGCTCGATGGAACCGATGGGCCACGAGGTCAGCCAAGTCCTCGAGCGCGTCGAGACTGCGTTGGTGCACGAGATCGCGCGTGTGAAGTACTGCTGCCGACTGTGCCAGATGAAGGTGCTCACCGCGCCGCTGCCCACGCGCGGCCTCGATCGCACGCTGCTGGGCAACAGCTTCCTGGTCAGCGCCGCGATCGAGCGCTTTCAGAATCACATGCCGTATCACCGGCTGGAACAGAAGTACC
>JAYTBY010000616.1:0-6777 GCA_043736755.1 Planctomycetota bacterium
TCCACGCGTCGCATCCACGCGTCGCATCCACGCGTCGTTTCAGCGCGTCGTTTCAGCGCGTCGCCGGAGTGGCTGTGCGCTCCTTCCACCACGCGAGCCATTTCTTGGCGTCGTCCGGCAGGTCGACGCCGCTGATCCGCCGCATCGAGCGACACAGCGCGCGCCGTTCGTCCGCGGCCGAAACGATCGAGGTCCCGCCGACGCGTACGTCGAGCACGGTCCCGTCGCTCACGACGTCGACGATCGGATCGCCGATCGACGACGCTTGCGCGATCTCGACATCGAAGTCCTTCACGTAGGCGACTTGGTTCGTGATCGAGATGTGCGCGCGCGTTCCGCCTGGATGTCCACCGGACTGAACCGCCGCGAGGCGCGCGGCGAGCACCGGCAGCACGACCGCGTGACCAATCTCGCCCAACGAATCCGCGGCGGCGACTCGCAGTCGCGCGTCGGCGAGGTCGAGTGCCGCCGCGACGCGCAAGGCGAAAGACTCGTCGCGCGCATCGCGCAGTGTGCGCGCGGCCTCGACACGAGCCGTTGCATTCGGGTCGACCACCGCGCGGCGCACGAGCAAGTCTGCCTGCAGCAAGGGATCGATGCGCCGCAGCGCGAACGTGGCGAACGCGCGCACGCTCGCCGACGGCGAGACGAGCGAGCGACCCAATTCGGCCGTCACGGCCTCGCGCGGAGAGGCCGCGAGTCGCACGGCAGCGAGTTCGCGATAGGTGGGTTTCGCACGCACGCCGAACAGGACGAGCCGACGTTCGGTGCTGCGATCCGCCTCGGCCGGCAGCGTCAACGCGAGCGGCGCTCGAGCCACGAGCTCGCGCGCCGCCTTGTCGTCCGGATCGCGCGCCAAGACGGCGTCCAATTCGGACACGAACTCCGTGAGAAGCCCCGCTGCGAGTGCTGCGCGCGCGACCTCGACGCGGACCGGATCGCCGGACTTCGAGCCTTCGCGCAAGACGTCCAGGCGTGCACGCGCCTCACCTGAGCCCTCCTCGGCAGCGCGACCAGGAATTGCGACGGGGGTCAGCGCGAGCACCAGCAGGGCGAGGTTCATGGCGGGGTCTCCAGGCACGTTCCATTCCACCACGCCGCGTGTTCGGGCGCCGCGAGCCGCAAAACGAGCGGCCCTCCGGAACCTGTGCTCGACCAGGGGATCCGGCGCCGCTCGAGCTCGCCCGCGATCGGGGGTCGGGCCAGCCCGCTGATCCAGACTTCGGCCGGGTCCACGGCGTCGAGGAGCAGGCCCAGACGTTCGATCTCGGATCCGTGGTGCGGCGCGAGCAGCAGCCGTACCGACGCCCCGGCTGCCCTGGCCGAGAGCCACGCGCGCAGGCCCTCCGCCTCGGCATCGCCGGCGAGCAGGATCTCCGCCCCGAACCAGTGGATCGATAGCGTGCGCGAGCCCTCGTTGCCCGGGACGTCGAGTCCACGCTCGAGCGTGAGGCTGATCTCGACACACGAGCCTTGCAGATTGGGCAGCGCGCCCCGCCCCGTCGCCAGGTCAAAGCGCCGCGCAGTGTGCGGTAGCCGCTCGGCGAGGCGTGCGGGAACCGCACCCGCGTGGCACACGACGTCGAACCGGCTGGCGAGCCAGGGCAGGGCTCCATCGTGGTCACGATCGGGGTGACTCAAGACGATGCCGATCTCGCCCGGATCGAAGGCGCGCAAGGCCGGCCCGAGGGCGGCGCGTGCGACTTCGGATCGATCGCGCGAACCCGCATCGAAGACCCACGTGCCCAGGCCCGGCGCACGCACGATGCAGCACGTCCCGTGACCGACGTCGAGTGCGTGGACCTCGAGTTCGCGCGGCGCTGTCGTCCACGGCACGAGCAGAATGGCGAACGCGATCGCGGCGACGCGCGCGCTGCGATCGCGCGATCGCTCGGCTCGCAGGACGAGTGCCGCGAACGCCAACGCGACCGCTCCCGCGACGAGCCACAGCGGGCGCGGCGGCAGCGAATCCGGCGTCCCGGGCAGCGTGTCGAACACGCGCAGACTCGCCAGGATCGCGCGCGCTGGAGCAACGAGCACGATCTCCGGCACGAGTCCCGGCGCGAGTGCCGCGATCCATCCGCCGACGAGGAGCAAGGCCGCCGGCGCCGCGATCGCGAGTGTCGCGACGATGCCGAGCGGCGACCATTCGCCGAGACGCCACCAGACGAACGGCAAGGTCGCCAGTACCGCCGCGATCGACGCGGCGAGCGCGCTCGTCACTCCGACTTGGAGTCGCACGCGCAGCGCACGCAGGATCGGGGATCGTCGCCGTCCGAGTGCGTCGAACGCAGCGGGCTCGCTCACGGAGAGCACGCGTCGAATCGGTGCGGTCGCGAGCACGAGTCCGAGTGTCGCCGAGTACGAGAGTTGGACGGACAGTTCGCCTGCCGCGCGCGGATGCAGCACGCATTCGACGATCAGCGCCAGCGACCACAGAGACAATCCATCGGCGCGACGCATGAGTCGCGCGAACCCACTGCCCTGCCCGCTTTCCACGCGCGCGGTTCCCGACGTCGGCACGAGCGGCGCCGCGTTCGCGAGCACGCAGGCGAGAGCCGCGCGCGCGACGGGTGGACCAGCGCCCGCTACGGGCACGTACGCCAGGATCGCGAGTCCGCGCACGATCTCGCGCACGAGTCGCGCGCGCCGCGTGCCGAGCCCACGCGCGAGCCAGCCAGCGAACGACGCGAGAGGCCCGAGCAGTAGGCTCGCGACGAGGACGACTTGCACGCCGCTGACGGCGAGCGCATGGAACGTGCCCGTGCGCACGAAGAGATCGGGGACTTGCGGGTCGAGTCCGCCGAGGTCGCCCAGGACGAGTGCCAGGGCGAGGCTTCGTGCATCGCGGTCTTCGATGCGACCGAGTCGCTCGCGCAAGGTGCGACGCCAGCCGTCGAGAGTTCGAGCGAGAGTCGTGGCGAATCCTGGTGACGGCGGCGCCAAGCGCAGGATCTCGTCGGGCAGCAGTTCGTACCGCGGCGCATCGGAGCGCGGCTTCGGTGCCGGAATCGGACCGCGCGCGCGCTCGGCCGCTCGAGCTCCACCGCGGAACTCGATGTGCTCGCCGGGTTCGACGAGGCCCTCCGCGAACTCGATCTGCATGCGGCCGGGCGCGAGGCGTCCGCGCACGGTCCCGTCGAGTGTTCGGAGCGGTTCGAACCGGCCCTGTGATTCGGGCGGACGCCGCGCCTCGAAATCGGCGCGCAGGCCCCCGAACGCAGCCAGGATCGCGCACGCGCCGGCGAGGCGGACGACCGGGCCGAACACGAGCGCGAGCGCCGCCGCGGCCAGGGATCCGAGGGCCAGCGCGCGCCAAATCTCGGTCGAAAACACCAATTCGGTGCCGCCCCAGCCGCCGACCGCGAAAGCCAGGGCCGCCGCGAGGAGCGGACGAAGGGTCGCGCGCGAGGTCTCCACCTCCCCCTGACGCTCGGGGCCGGCCCCGGTCGCGTGGAACTTCGGGACTTTCCAGTGGAGGGCGCGCAACGCATCCTCTGCGTTCCCACGACATGACCGACGCCATCCTTTTCGCCGGCAGCTTCGACCCGGCCACGCTCGGGCATCTCGACCTCGTCGAGCGCGCGCTGCGCCTGGCACCGCGCGTCGTCGTCGGTGTCGCGCTGCACGCGGACAAGAAGACCTTGTTCCCTGTCGAGGAGCGGATCGAGCTCTTGAAGCGCGCGACGAAGCACATGAAAGGCGTCGAGGTCGTGCGCATCGACGGGCTCGTCGTCGATGCCGCGAAGAGCCTCGGCCTGCGCGTGCTCGTCCGCGGCGTGCGCGGCGGCGCCGACTTCGACTTCGAGGTCGCGATGGGGCGCACGAACGCCGAGCTCTCGCCCGGCCTCGAGACGATCCTCTTGGCGCCCGCGCCGCGCTTTGCGCACGTGTCGAGCACGCTCGTGCGCCAGATCGCCCTCGCGGGCGGCGATGCGAGTTCGTTCGTGCCTCCGGCGGTCGCCGAGGCGTTGAAGCAGTTCCAGAGACCCAAGAAAACATGACGCGCAAGAAGATCTCCACGCCGCACGCGCCCGCCGCGATCGGTCCTTACAGCCAAGCGATCGTCGCCGGTGGTTTCGTGCACTGCTCGGGCCAGATCGCGTTGCATCCGGAGAAGGGCGAGGTCGTCGGGAAGGACGTGACCGAACAGGCCGAACGCGCGTTGGAGAACTTGAAGGGCGTCCTCACTGCGGCCGGCACCGACTTCTCGAAGGTCGTGAAGTGCACGGTCTTCCTCGTGAAGATGAGCGATTTCGCGGCCGTGAACGCGGTGTACGGGCGCTACTTCACGGGCGACGCGCCGCCGGCACGCTCGACGGTCGCCGTGCACGAACTGCCGCGCGGCGCGTTGGTCGAGATCGATTGCGTGGCGCTCGTCGGATGACGCGCGCGTGAGCGACGACAGCGCGAGCACGCCGTCCCCGCCGCGATCCGCACGCGCGAACGCCCTGTGGTGGTGCGCGCTCGCGCTCGTCGTCGGCGTCGCGGCGTGGTTTCGGATGCACGACGTCTCGTCGTTCCGCATCGGGCCCGACGACGGTTCGTACTTGCACTCGGCGCGAGTGCACCAGCTCGAGCGCGGCGGCAATCCGGTGGAGTGGATCCGCGACGACGTCGCCTGGGCGCAGGAGCTCGCGCGGCTCTACGACCAGCCGACGGAGACGTACCAGCACAGCTATCTGCACCAGCTGACGGCGCGCTGGCTCTACCGCATGGGCGCGGGGGCGGTCGCGTCGCTGCGCTACTCGAGCGCACTGCTCGGAACGCTGACAGTCCTCTTCGTCGCGTGGTTCGCGCGGCGACTGTTGCCCGATCGGCGTTGGCTCGCGCTCCTCGCCGCCGCGTTCGTGGCGGCGTCGCCGCTGCACGCGTTCCTGTCGCGCACGGGGTGGGGACAAGCGGGATTCACGTGCTGGTACCTCGCGTTCCTCGTCTACGCGCACCGCGCGTTGATCGCGCGGCCCGAGCCGAGCGCGCGATCGCTGCGCCTGGCGGCGCTCGGCATGATCGCCACGTCGGTGCTCGCGTACGGCTGGCACGAGGGCGTCGTGCCGTACGTCGCGGGCACGGCGCTCGTCGCGCTCGCCGCGCCGTGGATCCGGGGAGGGACTTCGCGCGGTGAAACCTGGAGCGCTCGCACCGTCCTCACGTCACGCCGCACGTGGACGTACGTCGCCGGCGCGTCGGTCGTCGGCGCGTTCACGGTCGCGCTCTTCTTCAGCCAGTTCGCGCGCGAATACTGGCTGACCGCGCAAGGCCGCGCGCCGAAGGACATGCCCTGGCTCGAGATCAAGGGCCGCACGCTCGCGAACATCTTCGCCGAGCAGCGCCTCGACCTCATGCTGACGTGGCCGCTCGTCGTGCTCGCGCTCCTCGGCGCCGCGTGGCTCCGACGCACGGACCGCACGGCGTTTCGCTGGCTCGCCGCGAACGCGATCGCGGCGCCGCTCCTGCTCTTCTTCGCATTCGGCGACGCGTTCCTGATCCGCGCATACCTTCCGAGCCTCGTGCTCCTGCTCGTGCTGTCCGCGTGCGGCGTAGTGTGGTTCGCCGAGCGCTTCGGACACGCCGCGGGAGCACTCGTCGGATCCGGCGTGCTCGCGCTGACCGCGGCGACGACGTGGCAGACCTCGTTCGGCGCGCACCTCGGGCCGGTGTTCGTCCAAAAGCTCTACGACCAGACCAATCAGCTCGATCACCGCCACGTCGACGAGCCGCTCTACGACTTGCTCGTGCGCGAGCGTGCGCAGGGAGAGATCGTCGCGGTGGTCGCCGACAAGGCCTGCATCTTCAAGCTGCAGGACCGCGGGATCACGGCGCGCGAGATCGACCTCGGCGCATTGCCCGCGCAGCCCGAGACGACGTGGCCGGTGTGGCTCGTCGGCGTCGCGAGCTACTTCGAGCGGTCTCCGTACTACGCCGCGAACGGCGGCCCGTACGATCTGCGCGCGAAGGACGCGGTGGGGAGGCACGGGCTGTACCAGCGGAAGGGGAGATGAGGGAGCGCGAGATCGACGCGCGTTCCGCAGATCGCGTCGACCCGCCCGCACGCCGTGGACTCGGAACCCTCGCGGACCGCCGGTCCGCGCGCCGTGCCAACTGCTTCTCGGAGGCGCTCGATGTCCGCCCAGCACGATCCTGACCGCGAACCCGGATTCCGCGAAAGACCCGACGTTGAGCGGGACATCCGGGATCGAGGGAGCGCGAAGGTCGCCTCCTGCTCTCCCCATCTCTCTCGCGAAGCACCATGCGCACAACGCAGTTCAGCCCTCTCGTCCTCGCCCTCTCCGCCGCTCCGGCCGCCGCCTGCATCCTCGCCGCACTCGGATTCGGCGCCTCGGGATGGTTCGCCCCGGCCGCGCAACCCGCACTGACGATCGTCGAGCCGATCGCCCCGAGCAGCGCGGGAGCTCCCTACGACCTCGGATCGCTCCACGGCGCCCACGGCTTTTCGTACAGCGGCACGCGCGTCGGCGTCGGAGCCGTCGCGAGCAGCGGACGCATCGAGTTCGATGGAGCGGGGGGCCTCTCCGCGTCGTTCACGACGGCCGTGAACGGAAACGTCTTCAACGGCCGATTCACGGGCAGCTATCTCGTGCGCGACGACGGCACGGGCTCGGTCCTGATCAACCTGCCGTGGCTCCTGACGCAGGCGCACGGAAGCTTCGTGATCCTCGACAACGGCGCGGGCACATACTTCACGAGCACCGACGCGGGCTACTCGGTCACCGGCACGACCCGGCAGATGTGAACCGATCCGGGTTGCGCGGCTAG
>JAYTBY010000617.1:0-6775 GCA_043736755.1 Planctomycetota bacterium
ACCGAGAGGTCGCCGAGCTCGGGGTACTGGCTCGCGCCAGCGATGTCCGCCTTCGTGCCGAGGCGGATGACCATGCCACCGGCGCAGCGCAGGCCGTCACCGAAGACCGTCGCGATTTGGGTCGTGCCCTGGAAGTAGAGGACCGGGCTGCTCGCCATGCCCGATCCGAGGAGCGTCAGCGTGTCGAGGGAGATGCTCGCCACACCCGAGGAGGCCAGGTTGCCACTGTTGGGGTTCACCGAGCTGGGGCAGCCGTTGCCGGCGGTGCCGACGTTGCCGCACGGGCAGGCTGTGGTCGTGCTGTCACCGAAGCAGAACGAGGGGTGTCCACCCGGGCTGTCGGGCGTACACGCATCCTCGAAGGGTCCTTGAGGACCGCCGTTCCGTCAAGGTGGAACGGGCCTCGAGGTCGGCTTTTCGCCGCGCGTTGGGGGTCTGCGGTTCGGCAGAGCGTCGTGGTCGGCCGGCGGCCCCGTGAGGAATCCTTACCGGGAGAGCCGGCGCCCGCGCTCCCTCGTCCTGGCCGAGGCAGTGTTCGAGCCCGCTTTGCTGCTCGTCACCGACTGCCCGCGAACTCCCCGCGGCCTCGAGGGTTCGGCTAGAACTTGCGACTCTTCTGCAGCACGTCGTCGAGTGTCTTCACCGTGCCATCGCGCTCGGGATCCGTCAGGTCGAGGATCTCCTGCAGCGCGATCCCGATGTGCGGGATGTACTTCTCGATGTAGCCGCGCTTCTCGAATTCGGCGCGCAGGCGCTTACCCTTCCTGATGTAGGTGCCGAGACGTCGCCCGCACTCCTGCAGGCCGAGTTTGATCTCGCGCTGGATCTCAGGGTATCCGGCGATCGCTTCCTTCGATTCGCTGGTGAACGGCACCCAGACGCTCGCGATGTGGACGAATACGGCCATCGCGCCGATCGGCAGCGCGCCCTTCGGTTGTTGGAGTCCGTAGCGACGCCATTCGGTCTGGATCACGCACTTCGTGACGGCGCACGCCGCCTGTTGGTGGAGCAACGGGACGCGGTTCGCGTAGCGCAACACGCGGATCGGCTCGTCGGCCGCGCCGACGAGGTCCTCGACCGCGGCTGTGGACTTGTCCTTCTCGCGCTTCACGATGCGACCCTCTTCGGTCACGTCGAGTCCGACGCCGCCGGGCTTGCCGTAGGCGATGCCGACCTCGATCACGAACGGGTTGCCGCGGTACACGGCCGGCGAGCGCGAGAGCGCGAAGTAGAAGTCGGCCTCGATCTCCTTCTTGAGGCCGAGGAGGATGAGCTCCTCGCCGATCGGCGCGATGCAGCTCGTGCTCGGCGCCATGATCTTCGCTTTCTGGATCGCGGCGTGGAGCGCGGACGCCTCCTCGCGCGCGATGCGGCTCGGATGCGCTTTCTCCGAGACTTTCGCGGCCTTGCAGATGTCCAGCGCGACCTTCGGCCCGACGCGCGAGAAGTCCTCCTGCATGAACCCCGTCAGCGTGCGCGACGCCGTCATGTTCAGCATCTGGATCAAGCGTCCGAGCTCGACGCCGTGCGGGTGCGGCTTGATCTCCTCGACGGCCGGCGGGAGCTCCTTCGTGCTGCGCTCGTACGTGATGCGCTCCGAGCCCGGATCGACGTAGTGCAGCGTGACGTGCGGGTTCGCGATCGCAGTCTGCTTCAAGTACATGTCGACCGAGCGCAGACCCTTCTGGTAGCGGGCCTCCATCTCGATCTCGACGCGCGTGCCGTGGTCCTTGTCCCACTCGGTGACCTTCTTCTCGTGGATGTCGGGCTTGTTCTGCACCGTGTCCACGGAGAGGAGGAACTCGTGCGCGTCCGCGCGCTTGCCCGTGCGCGACAGGATGCGCGCCGGCTTGCCGGTCGTGAGTTGGCCGTACATGACCGCGGCCGAGATGCCGATGCCCTGCTGGCCGCGCGACTGCGAGAGCTTGTGGAACTTCGAGCCGTACAGGAGCTTCCCGAAGACCTTGCCGACTTGCTCGTGGACGATGCCGGGCCCGTTGTCCTCGACCACCATGCGGAAGCGGTCTTCGCCGGTCGCGGAGAGTTCGACGGTGATCTCGGGCAGGATGCCGGCTTCTTCGCAGGCGTCGAGCGAGTTGTCGACGGCCTCTTTCACCGCGGTCAAGAGCGCCTTGAGCGGCGAGTCGAAGCCCAAGAGGTGGCGGTTCTTCGTGAAGAACTCGGCGACCGAGATGTCGCGCTGCTTCGTGGCCATCTCGGCCGCGGTCTTGCGACGACCGCCGGTCTTCGGTTCCTCCGCGGGAGCGGCTTCCGTGCGCGCGGGCTCGTCGGCCTCGGGATCCGAGAGAGCCGTCGAGTCCGTCGGTTCGGACGCCGGTTTCGCGCGCTTCTTCGCGGGCTTCTTCTTCCCGCCGCCCGCCGTCGATTCGGCTGCCTCGTCGAACAATGTCGCCTGCCCCTCGCTACTTGCGCTCTTCGTCACGTGGTCGTCCCCCGGAGTCCGTCGAACCGCGAGATCTAGAGGACGCCGCGAACGAATGCAACGCACGCGCGGCCCGATCGATCAGCCCGCGTGGATCGCACGCGCCAGTTCGACGAGCCCGAAGACGCTCACGCCGAGCAGGAGGAGCTTCGGCGCCGACGTGAGGCAACCGGCCGTCGGATAGCGCGCTTGGATCGATCCCGCGCAGTGCGGACAGACGCGCGGCGTGGGTTTCACGAGCACGCCCTGGCAGTGCGGGCAGCGATCGACGTCGAGGACCCTAGGCGACATGGGCGAACTCCACGGCCTGCGGTGTGCAGTCGGCGCGAGCCAACCCGATCGCGGCGGCTTCGTCGCGGAACCGCAGCAGGCTCGCGCGCATGCGTGAGCCGGGTTCGTAGAGGCACTCGTCGCGCAAGTAGCGTCGACAATCGGCCTCGGAGAGATTCCAGGCAGCCGCCGCTTCCGTCGCCAGCGCGTCGATGCGCTCGCGACCGCGGGCGCGCGCACGCGCGAATGCGGCCATGTGTTCGGGTGTGAGCTCGACTCCGGGCCGCACGATCCAAGCCGCGAAAACGAACGGCAGGCCGGTGCGCGCAGTCCATTCCGCGGAAGGGTTGAACACGGGAGGCGAATTCGCGGCCAGGTGCTCGCGCAGCGCGGGATCGCCGATGCGCAGCCAGGCGTCAGCCGGTGCTTCGCGCGGATCCGCGCCGCTCGCGACTTCGGTCCACGCGACTCCGGGACGCGGCAACCCGCGGTCTCCGCCGATGCGCCGCTCGAAGAGGACGCGCACCAGCGTCGCCGCTGCACGACTCGCGGGATCGAGCGCGACAGAACGCACGTCCTCGATGTCGCGACGCAAGAAGACCTGGACGCTCGCGACGTGGCCCTCGCCGGCGACGCCGAGTCCGTCGAGGTAGCGATAGCCGGGCGCGCGAAACAATTCGATCGAACTCACGAGCGCGACGTCGAACTCTTCCGCGCGCAGTTTCGCGACGAGTTCGGCCGGGACGCGGCGCTCGAGTCGCACGCCTGGTTCGCGCTCGAGACCCTCGTCGAGAGGTCGACCGACGAGGTAGGGGACACTGCCGACGCGTAACACTGCGACCGAGGATACGCGCGACAGGCTCGCGCTTGCCCCAAGATTCAGGCGCCGAGCCTCACGCGCCGCGCGAACACGAGCTCCGGATCTCCGTGCAGAGCCGTCTTCGCGATCGTGCCCAGATCCGCCGCCGGGATCCCCTTGTAGACCTCGGCGCCGTTCACGAGCACGCGCACTTCCTTCCCGATGTCGAGGAGTCGCGCATCGAGCAGGATTTCAAGACCTTTCGTCGACGCGTCGCTCTTCACGCGCACTTCGTTCGTCGCGCGATCCACTTCGGCCTCGACGAGAGCGGAGAGGTTTGGGCTCTCCCACCACAGCCAGTAGCACTGCCGTTTCCAGCGCAGCGCCGGCTGCCACACGATCTTCGTCGGTCGCGGATCGCGCACGCTGTCCGCGATCTTCGCCAGCAACGCACTCATGCCGCCCGGCGGCAAATCGTGCTGTCGACTCGGGACTTCCCAGTACTCGAACGGGAACCCGCCCCAACGCTCGCGCGCTTCGCCGAGCTTCTTCGCCGCGGCGCGGTTCGCGGCGGGCGGCACGTTCGGATCGTCGTCGCTCTGGTAGATGATGAACGGCACGTTGCGCAGGTTGGGCACGATGCCCGACTGGATGTCGATCACTTCGCCTTGACCATTGAAGACCGGCGAAGGCGCGCCCGCGGAAGCCGCGAGACCGGCGACGCGATCCGCATGGTGCGCACCGAGCGACCACGTGCCGTAGCCGCCCATCGAATGGCCCGAGATGAACACGCGATTCTGATCGATCTTCCACGTGCGCAGCGCGGATTCGACGAGGCCGAGCACCCATTCCTCGGTGCCCGAGTCGGTCCAACCATGCTCGGTCTTCTCGAGGACTTCGGGCGCGATCATGAGCCAGCCGAGTTTGTTCGCGGGACTCTGGTACACGCCATGCGCGCTCCACGCATCGCCCGAGCCCTTGCCGCCGCCGTGCATCGCGACGAGGAGTCCTTTGGGTTTCCCGAGCTCGCCGCCGAGGAGGAACATCCCTTTCTCCTCCTTCTCCCACGTGAAGTGCCGTCCCGACTTCTTCGGGAGCTTCGGTCGCTTCGCGGCGATCGCGAGCGACGCGGCGATCCAGCGCTTCTCGTCGGCAGCGGACGTGACCGGGACGCGCTCGAGCTCGCGCGCGATCTGGTCGGCTTCGAGGTGCGACTTCGTGACGAACGGATCGAGCTCGAAAAGCCGCTCGATCCGCGCCTTGGGGTCCTTCGGGGGAGCCTGCGCGGGCGGAGCAGGGCCCTGCAGTGGCGCAGTCGCGAGGCCGACGAGCAGTGCGAAACCGATCATGGCAGTGGGAACTCCGTGGTACGGCGGGAGCGAGAGCGTAGCGCCTCCCGACCAGCGCCGCGCCGGCGCGAACGAGCGCTAGGATGCGCCGAATCCCGGCGCGACGAGCGCGTAGTCGCCCGCTTCTCGAGGAACACACGAACATGGACGCAGCCCGACTCCTCACTTCACTCCTCGGCGGGGTCATCGACACCCGACCGAAACGCCACGACAAGGTCGCGCGCTTTCTGGGCGGATCCTCGGGCTCCATCTGGAACGCCAAGACGCTCATGACGGCCGGGACTCTCGGCTGGGCCGCGTACGAGATCTTCCGCTCGAAATCGGGATCCGGCGGCGCGACGACGACGTTTCCCGGTCAGCCCGTCGTCTCCGGAACGGTGGTCGTACCTTCGAGCGTCAGTACGGCGTCGATCCCTGCGTCGAGCGCGCTTCCGCCGCCGTTGCCCGCGGCCGCTGCGATTCCGCACGCAAGCACCGGGACGCCGATCGAGCCCGTGCGCCGACTCGTCGGTGTGCTCCTTGCCGCGGCGCGATCCGACGGCGAACTGGGTGAGGCGGAGTACGGCCGCATCTTGGCGTCCGCACGCGAAGCCGGCGGGACGGCCCTCGTCGGCGAGGAGCTGCGCAACCCAACGCCTCTCGAACTGCTCGCCGGGGGCATCCCCGAACCGCGCGCGCGCGAGGACCTCTACCGCATGGCGTCCAGCGTCGTGCGTTGCGACGAGGGCGCGAACGTGCAGGAGCGCGCCTGGCTAGCGAGTCTCGCGCGGGCCTTGGGGCTCGACACGAATGCGACCGCTGCGCTCGAACGCGAAGTCGCGGTCGGCATCCAGAGCGCCTGAGCGCATCCATCACGAAGTCCGGATCGAGGAGAGAGCGATGAACGAACGAGCCCAGTGGTACCTCGCGATCGGCGGACACCAAGTCGGCCCGATCACCGAAGTCGAGATCCGCGCGCGGATCGAGACGAAGACCGTGGACGCCAGCACGCTGTGTTGGGGGCCCGGAATGGCCACGTGGGCGCCGCTCGCGTCGGTGCCGCGCTTCGCGACGATGCTCGGCATCGGGGCCACCACGCCGCCACCGCCGCCCAGTACCCCCGGTCGTCGCGCGCACGACATCGACTTCGTGATCCATGGCAGCGAGATGCAGTTCGTCGAGGTCGAACTCGATCCCGGTGAGTGCGCGATCGCCGAGGCCGGGACGATGATGTTCATGACGAGCGGCATCGGCATGGAGACCGTGTTCGGTGACGGAAATGCCTCGAAACAAGGCTTCATGGGCAAGCTCATGGGCGCGGGCAAACGCTTGCTGACCGGCGAAAGCTTGTTCATGACCGTGTACGAGAATCGCGGGCAAGGGAAACACCGCGTGGCTTTCGGCGCGCCCTATCCCGGGAAGATCCTGCCGATGGACCTCGCGGCGCTCGGCGGCGAACTGATCTGCCAGAAGGACTCGTTCCTGTGCGCCGCCCACGGCGTGCAGATGGGCATCGCGTTCCAGAAGCGCATCGGCGTCGGTCTGTTCGGTGGCGAGGGCTTCATCATGCAGCGCTTGCAGGGTGACGGCCTCGCGTTCGTGCACGCGGGTGGCCATGTGCACGCGCTCGACCTCGCGGCGGGCGAGACGCTGCGCGTCGACACCGGTTGCATCGTTGCCTACCAACCGACGGTCGAGTTCGACATCCAGTTCGTCGGCGGCATCAAGACGGCGCTGTTCGGCGGTGAGGGGATCTTCTTCGCGACGCTGAAGGGGCCGGGTCGCGCGTGGCTGCAATCGCTGCCGCTCTCGCGCCTCGCCGACCGGATCTACTCGGCCGCGCCGAAGACCGGCAGCCGCAAGGAGGAGGGCTCGCTCCTCGGTGGCCTCGGGAACCTGCTCGACGGCCGCGAGTGAGCGCATCGCGCGCGGCGG
>JAYTBY010000618.1:0-3113 GCA_043736755.1 Planctomycetota bacterium
TGGGACGGCGCGACGTGGACATCTCTCGGTGAAGCGCTCGCAACCGACTCCCACGCGAACGCGCTCGCCGTGTTCGACGACGGACTTGGCCGACAGATCTATGCCACGGGTGCCTTCACGCGCATCGGCGGAGTTCCGGCACTGGGCCTCGCACGTTGGAACGGCCTGCAATGGTCGACGATCGGCGCGCTCGGCGGATCGGGTGAAGCGCTGCTCGAGCACGACGACGGCACGGGGTCGGCACTCTACGTCGCGGGGCAGTTCGTGATGGCCGGCGGAGTTCCGGCCAGCAACATCGCGCGTTGGGACGGGACGAGCTGGTCCGCACTGGGTAGCGGCACCAACTTCACCGTGAAGGATCTCGCGGAGTTCGACGACGGATCCGGGAACGCGCTGTACGCGTGCGGAATCTTCTCGACGGCGGGCGGGATTCCGGTCGAGCGCGTCGCGCGCTGGCAAGGTCAGACGTGGAGCGCCGTCGGCACGAGCACGCTCGTCGACTCCGGTCCGATGAACGACCTTGCGGTCTACGACGATGGATCGGGGCCGGCACTCTACCTCGTGGGTTTCGCGATGCTCGCGGGTGCGACCGTAGAAGCGACAGTCTCGCGCTGGAATGGCAGTGTGTGGACCGCGGTCGCAACGCCGCCGTACTCCTCCGTCGGACGGCTCGAAGTCTTCGACGATGGCAGCGGGCCGCGCTTGGTCGGAGGATTCGTGAACGCGTCGGTCGGCTCGTCGGTCGTCTTCCTCCGCGCGTTCGACGGCACGCAGTGGACGACGTTGCCGGGAACGATCGACGGCCCGGCCGTGACGCGGCTCGCGTCGTTCGACGCCGAGCACGACGGGGTCCCCGACCTCTACATCGCCGGATCGTTCCGCAACGTCGCTGGGCAACCCGCGTCGAACCTGGCGCGCTTCGCTTCGTGTGGAACCGTCGGCCTGATCGTGTGCGCGGGCGATGGCAGCGGTGCCGCGTGTCCGTGCGGGAACTTCGGTGCGAGCGGGAACGGTTGCGCGAACTCGAGCTTCGCTAGCGGTGCGTCGCTTCGAAACGGCGGCCTAGCCAGTCTCGCGAACGACACGCTGCGTCTCGACGCGAGCGAACTCACGGGCTCGTTCGCGATCTTCGCGCAGGGCACGAGCGTAGCCGGTGGGACGGGCGTTCCGTTCGGAGACGGACTGCGTTGCGCGGGTGGGACGATCGTGCGGCTCGCCTCGGCGGGAATCGCGAACGGATCCGCGTCGATCCCCGAGTCCGGCGGAGCGCCTCTCGCTTCGGTTGGATTCGTCACGAGCCCCGGAACGACGCGGATCTACCAAGCGGTCTACCGTAACGGCACGAGCTTCTGCATGAGTAGCGCTGCGAACGCCTCGAACGGACTGCGCGTGACCTGGACGCTCTAGAGCCGGTTCTTGGGCCACGACGACCGGTCGGGACGACTCCTCGGGTTGCGAAGTTCCGCCGGTCGGGTTCCACTCGGTCACGCGCTGCGGCGCGAAAACCGATGGGCACACACCGTTGGGTCACTTCGAGCGCACACTGGGAGTCATGAAGAGCATGACCGTCAATCACCGTGCGTTGGGAACGAGTTTGCGTATCGCGGTCGCGCTGATGGCTGTCGGCGCGATTTCGGAGGCGCAGGGCGACGTGGCACGCATCAGCGTCGATTCCGCCGGAGTTCAAGCCAACGCGACCTCGAACTTGCCGGTACTCAGCCACGACGGTCGCTACGTCGCGTTCTCGTCGACCGCGACGAACCTCGTCGCCGGCGGGACGAGCGGCGCGCGGCACGTCTACCTGCGCGATCGGCAGACGTCGACGACGACGCTCATCACACGGCACCTCGGCGTCGAAGCGAACGGCGACTCGGACGCACCGGTGCTCTCCGCCGACGGCCGATTTCTCGCGTTCCACACGACGGCCAGCAACTTGGGGCCGGTCGATGGCAACGGAAGCACGGACGTCTACCTGCTCGACCGCCAGACGAACACGTTCGTGGTCGTGAGCAACGGTTCCAGCGGCCCGAGCGGTGCATCGTGCTGCCCCGGCATCTCGGCCGACGGCCGTTGGGTTGCGTTCTACAGCGGCGCGAGCGACATCGTCATGAACGACACGAACGGCTTCGCGGATGCCTTCGTGTTCGACAGAACGAACATCGGTACGCCCGTGCAGATGGTCAGCGTCGGACTGGGAGGCGCTCCCGCGGATTTCGGCAGTGGGTTCGCGGGCCAAGGCGCGACGAGCGGCCAGATGGCCGTCTCTTCGCATCCGAACGGCACCGACTGCTACGTCGCGTTCCAGAGTATGGCCAGCAACCTCGTGCCCGGCGCAATCACGGGCATGACGACGATCTTCTTGCGCGACACAGGGACCGCCACGACGAGCCTCATCAGCGCGACGACGACCGGCGCGCCCGTCTTCGGCGCGTGCCTCGGCGTCGGTATGTCCGCGGATTCGCGCTACATCGTGTTCAACACCTCGGCCGCCGGAGTCGTGCCGGGCGACACCTCGTACGGCGACACGTTCGTGCGCGACCGTTTCGCCTCGACGACGAGGAAGGTCAGCCTTAGCTCGCAACAGATCACGGCGGCGGGCGGACCGTTCATGTCGCCGTTCCCCTATCACCCCTCGATCTCAGCTGACGGTCGCTTCGTCGCGTTCGAATCGCACGCGGCGAACCTCGTCCCGAACGACTCGAACAATCGCAATTCGATCTTCGTGCGCGACCTCATCGACAACCGGACGTGGCGCATCGACAGCGGACAGACCGGCGCGCAAGCGAACAACGAGTGCGTTGCCGCGTGGATCTCCGGAGACGGATCCACCGTGGCGTTCGCGAGCACGTCCACGAACATCGTCACGCCGGACACGAACGTCGCCACGGACCTCTTCGTCGAGAGCTTCCGTCCCACGACCTACGGCTACTGCTTTGGCGATGGGACGGGCGCCGCGTGTCCGTGCGGCAACGCCGGACGCCCCGAGAAGGGTTGCGACAACTCGTTCGACACGGACGGGGCACTGCTGATCGGTGTCGGCACGACAAGCCTCTCGAGCGACACGTTCGTCCTCGCCGCGTCCACGCTGACTCCGGGCACGAGCGTGGTCTTCA
>JAYTBY010000619.1:0-6758 GCA_043736755.1 Planctomycetota bacterium
GGGCCTACGGTCTCCAAGAACCCCGAGGCGCCGCTCGGCAGCAAACTCGAGCCCCTTGAATTCTCCGAGGGCTCTCTGCGCGTCGACGCTCGGGCGCCCGTTTTCGCGACCCACGCGCGAGCCGGCTGGTATCGTGCCCGCGACCATGTCCAGGACCGCCGGGAACCGCGAGAACCGCCTCGCACGGGAGACGAGCCCCTACCTCCTCCAGCACGCACGGAACCCCGTCGACTGGTACCCGTGGGGTCCCGAGGCGCTCGCGCGCGCGAAGGCCGAGGACAAGCCGATCTTCCTCTCCGTCGGCTATTCGGCGTGCCACTGGTGCCACGTCATGGAGCGCGAGTCGTTCGAGAACGACGCGATCGCGGAGCTCATGAACGAGCACTTCGTCAATGTGAAGGTCGACCGCGAGGAGCGGCCCGACGTCGATGAGATCTACATGAAAGCCGTGCAGGCGATGACCGGTTCGGGCGGCTGGCCCATGAGCGTTTTCCTCACGCCCGATCTCGAGCCGTTCTACGGCGGCACGTACTTCCCGCCGCGTGGTTTGTATGGCCGTCCCGGATTCCCGCAGGTGCTGAACGGCCTCGCGAAGGCTTGGAAGGACGACCGCGCGAACTTGGCGAAGCGCGCGCACACGCTCGCCGAGCACATCGCGGACGAGGGGCGCGCGAAAGCCGCGGGCGAGATCGATCCCGCCGTGCTCGACGCTTCGCGCGTGGCGCTCGTGGGCCAGCTCGATCCGCGTTGGGGCGGCTTCGGTGACGCGCCGAAGTTTCCGCACGCGATCGACCTGCGGATACTGCTACGTCACGCACTGCGGACGAACGACGCGGGCGCGCGGCATGCGGCGATCCTCTCGCTCGAACGCATGGCCGAGGGCGGCATCCACGATCAACTCGGTGGCGGCTTCCATCGCTACAGCGTGGACGAGCAATGGCTCGTGCCACATTTCGAGAAGATGCTCTACGACAACGCGCTGCTCGTGCCGGCGTACCTCGAGGCTTGGCTCGTGACCGGTGATGCGCGACACGCCGAAGTCGCGCGGCGAGCGTGCGATTGGGCGTTGCGCGAGATGCTCACGGCCGAGGGCGGGTTCGCGAGCTCGCAGGACGCCGACAGCGAGGGTGAGGAAGGTCGCTTCTTCGTCTTCGACCTGCGCGAACTCGAACAGATCCTCGGTGCAAAGCTCGGAAACCTTGCGGCCGAGTGGTTCGGTGTCACGGTCGAGGGCAACTTCGAGCACGGGAAGTCCATCCTGTGGCGGCACGTTCGAGCGGAAGCCGTTGCGACGAAGTTGAAAGTGCCGCTCCGCGATCTCGAGGCGTCGATGCGCGAAGCCTCGGTGAAGCTCCTCGCGGCGCGTTCGTTGCGCGTGAAGCCGGGAACGGACGACAAGGTCCTCGCCGCGTGGAATGGGCTCATGATCTCCGCCCTGGCCCAGGCTTTCCAAGTGCTGGACGAGCCGCGATACCTCGAGGCAGCGCGCAAAGCCGCGCGCTGGATCCTCGAAGGAATGCGGCAGCCCGATGGGCGACTGTTCGCGACTTCGCGCAACGGTCGCGCGCACTTGAACGCATATCTCGACGACTACGCGTTCACGATCGCTGGGCTGCTCGACTTGTACGAGAGCGATTTCGATCCGCATTGGATTCGTGAAGCGTTGGCGCTCGACGCGGTCGTCGCGGATCGCTTCCAGGACGAGGACGGCGCGTGCTTTACAACGGCACGCGACCACGAGAAGCTCATCGCGCGCCTCAAGGCGCCGCACGATGGTGCGCTGCCGTCCGGAAATGGGGTGCAGGCTCTGAACCTCCTGCGCCTCGCGGATCTCACCGGTCGCGCGGATCTCGCCGAACGTGCACAACGCGCGATCCAAGCCTTGGCGGGCCTCGTGAATCGTTTCCCACAGGCCTTCAGCACGTTGCTCCTGGCGGTCGATTGGCTCGCCGTGGGAGCGCGCGAAGTCGTCATCGCTGGAGATCTCGAGTCGAAGTCCGCGCGCGAACTCTTGCGCGCCGTGCGCACGACCTACTCACCGCAACGCGTCGTCGCTGGCGCTGGATCCCTGGCGGATTCGAAGCTCGTGCCCCTCCTCGCGGAGAAGACTCCCAGCCCGCGTGGCGCTCGCGCCTACGTGTGCCGGAACTGGACCTGCGCCGCGCCCGTCGACGAGCCGGCCGAGCTGGTCGCCGCTCTCGCGACCACACCCAGAAACACCTGATCGTCCCTTCGGAGCCCACATGCCCCTGCGAGTCCTCGTCACCGGCGGAAGCCGCGGTATCGGCCGTGCGATCGCCTTGCGCTTCGCCCGCGAGGGCGCTCACGTCGCCGTCGCCGCGCGCAACTCCAACGACCTCGATGCCATCGTCAAGGAGATCGACGCCGCCGGCGGCAAGGGACGCGCGCAACAGATGAATGTCGGCGACCACGGCACCGTCGAGGCGGGCGTGTACCGGTCCGTCGAGTTCCTCGGCGGCGCGATGGACTTGCTCGTGAACTGCGCCGGTGTGTTCGACGTCAAGCCGATCCTCGGCATGGACGTCGCGACGTGGAGCCGAAACATCGATGTCAACCTGAACGGTCCGTTCTACGTGACGCTCGAGTCGCTCGACTCCTTGCTCGCGGGCGACCGACCGCACATCGTGAACGTGGCCTCGATCGCGGCGAAGACCGCGTTCGCAGGCAACGCGGCCTACTGCGCCAGCAAGTGGGGTCTGCGCGGCTTCAGCGACGCGATCCGGCTCGACCTGGCCGAGAAGGGTGTGCGCGTGACGACCATCTACCCGGGACTGACTGACACGCAGATCTTCGATCGCGTGCCCGGCAATTGGGATCGCGCGAAGATGAACAAGCCCGAGGACGTCGCCGAGGTGGTGTGGAAAGCGAACCGCTCCCCTGCAGGCACGCCGATCGACGACCTCGACGTGCCGCCGCGCGCCTGAGAGCGTGTGAAGGAATCGAGCCTACACGCTCGCAGAATCCATCAGCGCCGCTTCCGCAGCGCGTCTCCTGTGATTTCTTCGCAGGCCATGAGAGCGTGTGAAGGAATCGAGCCTACACGCTCTCGGATGTTGGTGGCGCCGCTCTCCGCGACGCGAGCTCCCGTGAATTGCTCACGGGCTCTGACGCGCGCAGGGCGTCACGGACAGAACGTGACTTCCAACGCCGCAGTCGTATTGAATCCCGCGCCGCCGGGTGCGACGTCGCGATAGACGAGTTGGAATCGTCGCACGTCGCCCGGCTGGACCCCGACATACGGTGACGCGCTGAGATCCTGGAACTGGATCACGACGCCGCCGCTCGCTTGCAGGTTGCCGAGGCGCTTCAACGTGCCCCCTGCGCAGCGCAAGCCATCCCCGAACGTCGTCGCCGGATCCAGTCGCGTCGTGCCGTGGAAGAACGTGCACGTTGCCGTCGCCGGGAGGTCGAATGCGCTCAACACCAGGTTGTTGAGCGAGAAGCTCGGGGTTCCAGTGACTTGGATCGTTGCGGGGATTCCCGTCGAGTTGGGCAGCGCTGCGCAGTAGTCGACGACGAAACACTGCGGTCCCAAGTCGACGAGGTACGCCTGGGGTTCACTCGAAGCGGAACCTGTGACGAGGTTCGTCGCCACACTGAGCAGCGTGAGGTAGCGTCCGTCGGTCGACACCCCGCGCAGGTCGATATCCGCGTCGACCTCGGCCCCACCGAGTCCCGAGACGAGGCGACGTGTCGTACCGGTCGAGAAGTCGTGCTCGAAGATGTCGCGCACTCCGTTGTTGTCCCCCGCAACCAGGTTCGATGCCAGCGAATCGAAGATGACGCGCGTGCCGTCGACGGAGATCCAAGCCGTCAACGATTGCGAGGCGGCGTTGCCTTCGACGCCGGCCGAACTGATGCTCGCGCGACGGAGCTCGCCGAGGAATCGATCAGCCACATAGAGATCCCACGTTCCGTTCGTGTCGCTGGCGAGGGCGGGAGACTCGGTCGAGAACAGGAAGTAGCGCGTATCCGGTGTCACCGCTCCCGCGCTCGAGTCACCGGGGAGTTCCATTCCGAACCCGTCGACGCTGATGCGATCGGTGAACCCGAACGCGTAGTCCTTGTAGAACGCGTCGTTCTTGCCGTTCCCATCGCCGGGCACGATGTTCGGATCGGGCGTCGTGAAGGTCGCTATCGAGCCGTCGGCGCTGAGGAAGCCGGGCAGGGCCCCGATCGTGTTCGTCGTGCCGGCGAACGTCGCGGAGACGAAGTCGTCGGTTCCCGTTTGGATCTCGTATCGCCACACTTCGAGCGGACCGAAGCCGATCGGTGCGACGCGGGCGTAGAGGGTGAACCGCCCGTCTGCGGAGAAACCTCCGGGATAGCTCACTACCGGAAAGGTGGTGATCGTCGACTCCGTGTTGGTCACGAGATCGAGCACGCTGGTGACTCCAGTGTTCGTCTGGAAGTAAGACAGCATCCCCCCCGCGGGCGTGAGGTCGGCCGCGATGCCGTCCAACCGCACCCGCGTCGTCGTGCCGAGAACGCGATCGCGCAGGAACACGTCGCGCGTGAGGGTCGTGTCACCGGCGACCAAGTTCGTGGCGATGGTCGTGAAGGCGACGAGCCGGCCCGAATCGCTGGGCCGAGTCAGCGTTTCCACGAGGCGGTTCGCCGTCGCGCCCGACGTGGATATCGAGATCTGCTCGATCGACTGCGGGATGGCGTGGGCGCTCGTCGCGGCTGAAACGACGAGGCCAACAATGAAGAGGCGATGCGCGGTGAGGATCATGGCTGCCGTGCAGCCTACCTCAGGCTCGCGATCTCTGGGGGCCGACTATCTATCGATGCTACGCACGAGGCCTAGGAACTCGCCGCGCGTTCGGAAGTCGCTCCGGAAAGTCCCGAGCAGGCAGCTCGTCATCGTCGAACTATTTTGCTTCTGCACCCCGCGCATCATCATGCACAGGTGGCTCGCATCGGCCACGACGCCAACGCCCTTCGGCCCGACGACCTCCTGGATCGCCTCGGCGATCTGGACCGTCATGCGCTCCTGCACCTGCAATCGCCGCGCAAACACGTCCACGATGCGCGGGATCTTCGACAGCCCGAGGATCTTCCCGTTCGGGATGTAGGCCACGTGCACGCGCCCGAAGAAGGGCAGCATGTGATGCTCGCACAGCGAGTAGAACTCGATGTCCTTGACGAGGACCATCTCGGAGCAGTCCTCGTGGAATACGCCTTCTCCCACGGCCTGCTGCACGCTTTGCGTTCGCCCTTGCGTGAGCTCGGCGAACGACCGAGCGACGCGCTCGGGCGTGCGCAAGAGACCCTCGCGTCCGGGATCTTCACCAAGGTTTTCGAGGAGCTGCCGGATGAGCGCTTCTGTCGAGTGCGCCTGAGTCGAAGTGGGTCCGTCCATGCCTCAGCCCTTCTCCCCGCGATACTCGACGACGTTGTCACGGCTCTCGCAGATGCGCAGCGAGACGAGCTGCGCGCCCTCGAACGGAGCGAGGCGCGGCTCGATCCGATTCCAAAATGCGACCGCCACGTTCTCCGCTGTCGGGATCACGCCGGCGAGGAACGGCACATCGCGATTCAGGTGCTTGTGGTCGACGACCGAGACGATTTCTTCACGCAGAATCGACATCAAGGCGTTCAGATCCATGACCATCCCCGAGCGCGGCACGGGCCCGCGGATGGTGACCTCGAACGCGTAGTTGTGCCCATGGTCCGTGTTGCACGGGCCGTAGAGGCGCGCGTTTTCCTCCGCGGAAAGGCGCGTGTCGTGCAGCCGGTGCGCGGCACTGAACTCTTCGCGTCGCGTGATCTGGACGATGGGTGCGCTCATGGGGATACCGAGGGTCGTGGCCCGCGATGAGGAAGTGTACGCGGCACCCTCCGAGCCCGATGCGTCGTGATGGAACCTCGCGGGAACCACCTAGGAACCGGGGTGACCCCAGGTGGCCGGGACGATTTTCCGTGCGCTTCCCCTCTGAACGGCGTTCCAAAGGGTTAGGAGGGTTGCCATGAACCGTTACAGCTACGATCCCGAACGCGCGAGCGCCTTGCTGCCGCTCCTCCGTTCGATCACTGCCGAGATCCGGGAACGCACCGAGACCATCGACGCGCTGGAGAGCGCGCTGCAGGAGCTCGGGAAGACGCGCCGCACGCGCGAACTCCGCGGCGACGCCGAGGCGAAGCTCTCCACCGAGCGTCGCGAGATCCGCGTCGCTCGCCGCGAGCTCGAACGCCTCGGATGCGTGCTCGACGAGGACCACCCTCTGCGCGTGTTGATCCCGGGTGCCGACGGTGAGCTGGGCCACGGCTTCGCCTGGAGCCCGCTCGACGAGAAGCTCGAGAACCTCGAGCTGATCCACCGCTGAAGACCAGAAGGCCGCGCCGCGACAGGCGCTGCCTGGAATACGCGACCCCGACCGCCGTGAAAAGCGCGGTCGGGGTCGCGGTAGATTTCGGCGCTACGTCCGGCAAGTCGAATCGATCTCGGCTCGCTGACCCTCTCCTCGCACTGCGCAGAGCAAGTGGAACAATCGCTGGCCGCGATCCACGCACGGGCATGTTTCGTCCTTCGAGCGCGTGGTTTTGCGCGAAACACGTGCCTCCGCGGCCCAGCGCACTCGATTCACTCACACGAGCTCGGGAGTCGCAGGGTCGATTCCTGCGCCGCTTCTCCGTCGTCAGCGGGGACGATCGCGCTCGCTTGGCCCCGGAGGGTTGAGGGGTTTCTCACCGCTTGGGTAGAGCGCGCGCACCCTCGCGAAGTCCGTTTGCGT
>JAYTBY010000620.1:0-3107 GCA_043736755.1 Planctomycetota bacterium
ATCCACGCTACGACGAGCCCCACGAGGACCACGCCGGCGAGCAGAATCAAAGACGCGCGCGCCAGGCGGTGCTTGACCGCGCGCGGCGCACTGCTTCTCCTCTGACGCTCATCCTGCATCGTTCGTCGAGCGCGTCCGGTTCCCGGCGTGCGTCCGCGTGCCGATCGTAGCAGCACCCATTCCGGCCGACCCGCGCAGAACCCCTCTTCGATGCCCTGTCGATCCCTCCTCGGAGCTCTCTTGGCCCTGATCGCGACGCTCTCGTCTGCCGCGGCGACAGAACCGGTCCGCGGATCCGTGCCCACCGGACGGCTCATCGTCCTGGGCTTCGACGGCGCCGACGCGCGCACGACCGAGCGCTTCATGGACGAAGGCCTCTTGCCCAACCTCGCGCGTCTGCGCGAGACCGGCACCTTCGCGCCGCTCGGCACGACGATGCCGGCCGAATCGCCGGTCTCGTGGGCTGCACTGAACTCGGGTCAGAACCCGGCCAAGACGGGCATTCCCGGATTCGTGAAGCGCGAGCTCGCCCCAGACGGCACGCCGATGCCCGCGCTCGGCCACGTCACGCACACGTCTCGTCGGTCGGACACGTTCGACCTGCCGTTCCTCGAGCGCACCTTGCTCGGTTGGAACCCGATTCTCCTCGCGACGGCCGTCGGCGTCGGAGCGATGCTCGCGTTCCTGCTCGTGTTCGGTGGACTCTTGAAGATTCGCGCGCGCGTCGCCGTTCCGATGGCGCTCGTCCTCGGTGCCGTCGGCGCCGTGGCGACGCACGTATCGGCCGGCTACGTGCCGCAGAGCATCTCCGACGTCGTCGGAAACCCCACGAAAACGGCCCCCTTCTGGGAGGTCGCGGCCCGAGCCGGTGTCCCGAGCGTCGTGATCGACAGTGCGATGTCGTGGGACCGACCCGAGGTCCCGGGTTCGCGCGTCCTCTCCGGGCTCGGCGTGCCCGACGTGCGCTCGAACAACGGCGACTGGTTCGTCTACACGACCGATTCGAAGGTGATCGAGCGCGCGCCGATCGGCCAGACGACCAGCACGGCCGGTCGCATCTTCCGCGTCGACGAACGCGACGGACGCATCGAGAGCTTTGTCTACGGCCCGTTCGACTTCGTCGCGATCGACGCGGCCGAGCGCGAGATCGAAGCGATCGACGGCCGCCTCGGCAAGCCGGGCCAGTCCTCGGGCGACGTCGCCGCGCTGCGCAAACGCAAACGCGAGATCCAGACCGAGGTGCTCCCGCGCCTGCAGTTGCGCGACAAATTCCGCTCGTCCGACGAAGGCCGCGTGTCGGTGCCGCTCAAAGTCGAGCAGAAGCCCGACGGCGCGCACGTGTCGATCGGCGAGCAGATGCAGGTCCTCCAAGAAGGCCAGTGGTCGACCTGGTACCACCTGACCTTCGAACTCTCGCCACTCGTCAAGGTCCGCGCGATCACGCGTGCGAAGTTGGTCAAGAAGTCCGACCCGTTCGAGCTCTTCGTCGACTTCCTGCAATTCGACCCGGCGCATCCCGCGTGGTGGCAACCGATCAGCCAACCGCCCGGTTTCGCGGCCGAATTGGCCCGGGCCGCTGGCGCTCCTTACGAAACGGTCGGTTGGGCCTGCCTCACGATGCCGTTCAAGGATCGCGAGATCGATCCGGTCACGTTTCTCGAGGACATCGAAGCGACGCAGCGTTCGCGCGAGACGCTGATGCGCGCGGCGCTGCAGCAGTCGGACTGGCGCGCGCTGATGTTCGTCGAGAGCACGCCCGATCGCGTGCAGCACATGATGTATCAGTTCTGGGACACGACGCACCCGGCGTACGACGCCGTGAAAGCCGCGCAGCGCACGCGCTTCTTCGGCGAGGACATCGCGCTCTCCGATGCGATCCGTGCCTCGTATCAGTCCATGGATCGCATCGTGGGGGAGGTCGTGAAGGACCACTTGAAGCCCGGCGATCTCCTGCTCGTGTGCGCGGACCACGGCTTCCAGTCCTTCAAGCGCCAAGCTCACCTGAACAATTGGCTGGCCAAGGAGGGTTACCTCGCGCTCCTGCCCGGCACGACTCCCGGTGGAGCGCGTGCGCTCGCCTTCGTCGATTGGCCGCGGACGAAGGCCTATGCCGTCGGTTTGGGCGGGATCTATCTGAACCGCGCCGGTCGCGAAGGCCAGGGCACCGTCGATCCGAAGGATGCGGCCGCGCTCCTGGCCGAGATCCGCGCGAAGCTGCTCGCGACCGAGGATGGTTCCGGCCGCGCCGTGCGCAAGGTCTACATCACCGCGGAGATCCACGCCGGGCCGTACCTTTCCGAGGAACCCGATCTCATCGTCGGGTTCGACGCCGGCTGGCGCGTGTCGTGGGCGACGACGTTGGGGGACATTCGCCTCGTCGAGAGCTCGACGCCGGGCGCGTTCGTTCCCGCCGACGTGTTCGAGGACAACCGTCTCAATTGGTCGGGCGACCACGTTTCGGTCGCCGACGACCTGGTGCGCGGCATTTTCTTCTCGAATCGCCGGGTCGTCCTTCCGGAAGGTGGCGTGGATCTCTTGCACATCGCGCCGACGGCGTTGGCCGCACTCGGCGTGCCCATCCCGCCGGAGTACGACCACGCGCCGCTCGAGTTCCGCGAATGAGCCCGAGTGTGCGCCCACTCGCACCGCGCGAGCTCGGTGATCGACTGGCTCGCGGTGACGATTTATTCCTGCTCGACGTCCGCGAGCCGCACGAGTTCGAGTTCGCGCACCTCGCGGGCTCCGTGCTGATCCCGCGCGGCGAGTTGGCGTCGCGCATCGGAGAGCTCGACCCGAATCGCACGATCGTGTGCATCTGTCACCACGGGATTCGGAGCCTCCAAGCCGCGGCGTTCCTCGCGGCTCGCGATTTCTCGGAGGTGATGAACCTCGAAGGTGGCCTGGATCGCTGGTCGATCGAGGTCGACCCGGCTCTGCCGCGCTACGGGAACGGATAGCGCGTGAAGAAGTGGAGCCTAGGCCCTGATCGAGCCTAGCAGCCCGTTGAAAAAGGCCGGCCGCCTGGGGAAGCGAGCCGTCGCACTGCTGCGTCGGACTCCTCGCGTCGTCCTCAGCGGCCAAGGAGGCCGCTTCCGGCGTCGCTCGTT
>JAYTBY010000621.1:0-6748 GCA_043736755.1 Planctomycetota bacterium
AGTGCTCTGGCTCCGTACTACCGCGCCGCGCCGGGGCGCACGATCCCGCGCGCGATGATGATCCGCTGGATCTCGCTGGTCCCCTCGCCGATCACGCACAGCTTCGCGTCGCGCCACATGCGCTCGACCGGGTATTCGCGCGAGTACCCATACCCACCGTGGATCTGGATCGCGTCGTACGTGCAGCGCATCGCCGCCTCGGACGCGAGCAACTTCGCCATCGCGGCCTCGCGACCGTACGGCAAGTTCGCGTCCTTCAAACGCGCCGCGTGATAGACGAGGTGGCGCGCCGCTTCGATGTCGAGCGCCATGTTCGCGAGCTTGAACTGCACCGCTTGCTGCTCACTGAGCTTCTTGCCGAACGCCTCGCGCTCCATGGCGTACTTCGCCGCGACATCCAACGCGCCTTGCGCGATGCCGAGGCTCAACGCACCGATCGAGATGCGCCCGCCCTCGAGCGTCTTCATGAACGTCTTGAACCCTTCGCCCTCGGGCCCGAGCAGGTGATCGCGCGGGATCTTCGCGTCCTGGAACACGAGGCTCGCCCAATCGCTGCCGCGCATCCCGAGCTTTTCCTCGCCCTTTTCGATGGTGAAGCCGGGCGTGTCGCGCGGCACGACGAACGCGCTGATGCCTTTCGCGCCGAGTTCCGGGTGCGTCACCGCCGTGCAGATGAAGGTGCCGGCGTGATTTGCGTTCGTGATGAAGCACTTCGCGCCGTTCAGCACGTACTGGTCCCCCACGAGCCGCGCCGTCGTCTGCGTGCCGCCGGAGTCGGAGCCCGCGTTCGGCTCCGTCAATCCGTACGCACCCATGTACTCGCCCGCGATGAGCTTCGGCACGTACGCCTTGCGCAGCTTCTCGCTGCCCCACTTGTAGATGGGGAACGTGCCGAGCGAAACGTGCGCGGCGAGCGTGAGCCCCGTCGAACCGCACACGCGGCTGATCTCTTCGACCGCGAGGCAATAGGCGAGCGTGCCGCCGTTGCTGCCGCCGTATTCCTCGGGGAACGGAATCCCGGGAAGGCCCATGTCGACGATCTTGCGCCACGTCTCGACCGGGAACCGATGGTTCTCGTCGATCTCGTGCGCGAGCGGCGCGACCTCGGAGCGCGCAAACTCGCGCACGGTGTCCTGGATCATCTGCTGATCCTGCGTCAGGTCGAACCCGTGCTGGATCGGCGGCAGTGCGTACGTCGTCGGTGCTTCGGTCTGCATGGAGATTCGTTCAGTCTTCGATCTGCCAGCCCGCGGTGCGGCGAGCGCGAGGCTTGTCTTGAGCAGCACGTTCGGGCGCAGCGTGTCCGCGCGTCCCGTTGTCCGGGAGTCGCGCAGCGCGCAGCGCCGGCGTGATCACTTCGTCGCGCTCACCCGCGTCGGATTCGCGGTAGAAGCGGCGACTCTCGCCGCTGCCGACCCACGCGATCAGCGCGGCGCGGGAGAACTTCCACTCGCGCCCGATCTTGCGCGCGGGCAGATCCTCGCTGTGCAGGACCTTGTTGAAGGTCTTCACGGACACGCCGAGCAGTTCGGCAGCTTCGTCGATGTTCAGGATCTCGCGTTCGGCCATGGGATCAGACCTTCTGCGCGCGGCGCTTCGCCATCTCGGACTCGATGTAGACGCCGATGTCGTCGGTGCGCGTTCCCGGCCCGAACAACTTCGCGTAGCCCGCGACCTCGAGCTTCTTCATGTCGTCGTTCGGGATGATCCCGCCGCCGACGAGGAGCACGTGTCCCATGCCACGCTTCGTGAGCTCGTCGCGCACGCGCGGGAAGAGCTCCATGTGCGCGCCCGACAGGATCGACAGGCCGACGACGTCGACGTCCTCCTGCATCGCCGCCTCGGCGATCATCTCGGGCGTCTGGTGGAGGCCGGTGTAGATGACCTCCATGCCGCGGTCGCGCAGGATCGTGGCGACGGTCTTGGCACCGCGGTCGTGACCATCGAGGCCCGGCTTCGCGACGAGCACGCGGATCTTCTGCGAGGTCATGGGTGCGGGATGGGGTCGGGTCGCTCGACCCGCGCGTCGTGCGCGGATCTCGGGCGGGCCATGTTGACGCGCGGCGCTCTTTTCACCAAGAGGCACCGCCCAACTACAGCGGATCCGGCCCGGAACCGAGCTCCGAACACCGTGGACGCGGGTCAGCTCGGGCGGCGCTCGACGATGACGCGCGCGCCGCGCTGGCGGGTCAGGAAGAGCCACCCCCACTCGAACAGGACGGCGAGGCGGTTGCGGAATCCGATCAAGTAGAAGACGTGGACGAAGACCCACAGGATCCACGCCGCGAACCCCGCGGTCCGGATGCGACCGATCGAGGCCACGGCGGCCGTGCGACCGATCGCGGCGAGCGAACCTTTGTCGTGGTAGTAGAAGTCCGCGCGCGCCTCGCCGCGCGACGCGAGGAGAACGTTCTCCGCCGCGTGCTCGCCCATCTGGATCGCTCCCGGACACATGCCGGGCACCGTGCCGTCCTTCCACTGCACGGCGGCAGCGTCGCCGATCACTTGGATCTCCGCTTGACCGGGCACCGTGAGATCCGCGGCGACGAGCACGCGGCCGCTCTTGTCGAGCGGAGCGCCGATCGTCGCCACGATCGGAGTCACGCGCACGCCCGCGGCCCACAGCACGGTCGCGGACTCGATGCGCTCGCTGCCGAGTTCGACGCCGCGTGCGTCGATCCCCGTCACGCGCGTTCCGAGCCGGACCGTGACGCCCATCGACGCGAGCATCCCCGCGCAACGGGCGGACAGTTCATCCGGGAAGGACGACAGGACGCGCGGACCGGCCTCGATCAACACGACGCGCGCCGACGCCGGATCGAACCGACGGAAGTCGCGCGCGAGCGTCACGCGCGCGATCTCCGTCAACGCGCCGGCGAGCTCGACGCCCGTTGGCCCGCCGCCGAGCACGACGAACGTGAGGAGGCGCGCGCGCTCCACCTCGTCGTCCGTGCGTTCCGCCGCTTCGAAGGCCAGCAGGATCCGAGAGCGTATCGCGAGCGCGTCGTCGGCGTCCTTCAATGCGATCGCGTGCTCGGCCCATTCGTCGTGGCCGAACCACGACGTCTCGAAGCCCGTCGCGACGATCAAGTGGTCGTACGCGATCTCGCCCTCGTCGAGCAGCACGCGCTTCCCCGCCGCGTCGATGGAGCGCGCGTTCGCGAGTAGGACCGTCGTGTTCGCCTGCGCGCGGACGATCTGGCGCAAGGGAACGGCGACGTCGGTGGTCGCCACTGCCGCCGTCGCGACTTGGTAGAGCAGCGGTTGGAAGAGGTGATGATTGCGCCGATCGAGAAGCGTGATGCGCACGGGCGCGCGACCGAGCGCGCGCACGGCCTTCAGCCCACCGAAACCTCCGCCGAGGACGACGACGTGCGGCCGCGCGTCGCCTACGGAGTTCACGTGATCACGCGCTCGCCGCCGCTCGCGTGCCTCACGTCGCCAGCGTCGAGATCTGGCGCGTGCGGACCCAACGGCGGATGCGCCAGCACACGCGCAGGCCGACGATTCCGAGAACTACGAACAGCACTCCACCGCGGAAGTGCGTCGCGTTGCCTTCGTGGGTCAACAGTACGGCGAACGACAAAGCTCCGAAGACGAAGTGCACGATCGACGCGACGGTCATCCAGCGAAGGAACGTCCGGATCACACGATCGCTCATCATCCAGCAGACGAAGGTCTTCATCACAGGATCTTCGGTTCCTTGTACTCGCCGAAGCTCGCGCGCAGCACGTCGGTGATCTCGCCCAGCGTGCACTCGGCGTGCGCCGCGGCGATGAAACGTGCGAGCAGGTTGTCCGTCCCTGCGCACGCGTCGCGCACGTCGTCGAGCGCGCGCTTCGCCTTCGCCGCGTCGCGCTTCCGGCGGACCTCGGCCAAGCGCGCGTGCTGCTCGCGCTCGACCGCCGCGTCGATCTTGTGGATCTCGATCGTGGGGCCGCCGCTCTCGTCTTCCTGGAAGCAGTTCACGCCCACGATCTTCTTCTGGCCCTGTTCCGTCGCGCGCTGGTACGCGACCGCGGAACGATGGATCTCGCGCTGGATCCAGCCGGCCTCCGTCGCCGCGACGACGCCGCCGCGCTTGTCGATCTCCTGGAAGTAGCGCTCGGCGTCCTTCTCGAGGCGATTCGTCTGCGCCTCGACGAAGTAGCTGCCGGCGAGCGGGTCCGCGACGTGCGCGATCTCCGTCTCTTCCGCGAGGATCTGCTGCGTGCGCAGCGCGATCTTCACGGCCTTCTCGGTCGGCAACGAGAGCGTCTCGTCCATCGAGTTCGTGTGCAGCGACTGCGTGCCGCCGAGCACGGCCGCGAGCGCTTCGTAGGCCGTCCGCACGATGTTGTTCTCGGGCTGCTGCGCCGTCAGCGTCACGCCGGCCGTCTGCGTGTGGAAGCGCAGCATCCACGACCGCGGATCCTTCGCACCGAACTGGTCGCGCATCTTGCGCGCCCAGATGCGACGCGCGGCGCGGAACTTGGCGATCTCCTCGAAGAAGTCGATGTGGCTGTCGAAGAAGAACGACAGACGCGGCGCAAATGCGTCGATGTCGAGTCCCGCGGCAACGCCGCGCTTCACGTACTCCATCCCGTTCGCGAGCGTGAACGCCAGCTCTTGCGCCGCCGTCGAGCCCGCCTCGCGGATGTGGTAGCCACTGATCGAGATCGTGTTCCACTGCGGCACGTGCGTCGCGCAATGGCCCATCACATCCGTGATCATGCGCAACGCGGGTTCGGCCGGAATCAACCACGCGTGCTGCGCTTGGTACTCCTTCAAGATGTCGTTCTGCACCGTGCCGCGCAGCTTCGCGGGCGCGACGCCTTGTCGCTCGCCGCACGCGATGTAGTAGGCGAGCAGGATCGGCGCCGGCCCGTTGATCGTCATCGACGTCGACACGTCGGCCATGGGGATCCCCTCCATCAGGGTCTCCATATCGCGCAAGCACGAGATCGCGACGCCGACTTGGCCGACTTCGCCACGCGAACGCTCGTGATCCGAGTCGTAGCCCATCAACGTCGGGAAGTCGAAAGCGGTCGACAGTCCCGTCTGTCCGTGCGCGAGCAAGTACTTGAAGCGCTCGTTCGTCTGCTTGGCGGAACCGAAGCCCGCGAACTGCCGCATCGTCCACAACCGACCGCGGTACATCGTCGGGTGGACGCCGCGCGTGAACGGGAATTGCCCCGGGTAACCGAGATCCGTTTCGTGATCGAGCTCGACGTCTTCGGGTCCGTACAGCGGCTCGAGCTTCGCGCCGGACACTGTCGTGAACTCGGCATCGCGCGTCTCGGCCTTCGCAAATGCTTGCCGCCAGTAGGTGGTGGCGTCGGTGCGGATCACGTCCTGGAGGCTCATGCGATTCGGGCTCCGATACGGTCGACCGTTCGTCCGCGAGAGCGGTGAACCGGTGACCTCGAGCCCCGAGTATACGATGCGCTCGTTCCAGCCGGGATGCCGCCATGCGAGCGCGAGGGTCCGCATCAGCCACGCCTCAAAGCCGCTGAAGAAATCACAGGCGACGCGCGGCGGAATCGGCGCGGATGGCGCCTCGGAGCGTGTGGGTTCGGTCCCGTCACACGCTCAGAGGAGGGGCGTCGCCGCCGCGCGCGAGCGCCATTCGCGCCTGCACGCACTCACAGGCTCTCCTGCACGAACTCCTTCCAGACCGATTCCAGCACGAGCGAGCCTCGAAGCAACGTCCTGATCGGCATCACCGGCAAGCCGGTCGAGACACGGTGTCAGAGATCCGAGTGCCCGGTACGCTCCGCGTCCGGATGACGCCCGACTTCCCGCGGCTTTCCTTCCTCATCGATTCACCATGCACGTCTCGATTCGCGTGGTTCGTCCTCGTGTGAGCGAGCTCCCTCGCGTCGTGTGGATCCGTCCGACGCGCGGGAGCTGATCGTGAGGCGTCGTTTGCCGACGCGCGCGTGCGCAAGGAACTGGAGGGCGCACCGGATCACCAAGGGGCGCATCTCGAAGCCGGCTGGAGCTTGTCCGATGGCGACGTCGACGACCTCGAGTTCACGATCCGCGCTGCGACGCTGGGCGTGGGTCTCGACTGGGACATCGGTGGGGACGGCTGGGCCGGCCTCGTGGGCGGGCTCGCCTGGCAGCACATCGATCTCGACCTCTACGCCACGGACTTCGATGACAAGGACAGCTTCGGCCCCTACGTCGCCCTTCAAGGTGGATGACGCGGGACGACTTGGCTCGAGCCCTTCGCGTGAGCGGACGCCGGGGTCTACCTCCAAGACATCGGGTCGACGATCGGCGTCGAACTCGGCGTGCGCCTTCACATCGTCGATCCCGCGGCCTTTTTCGTGGGCTGGCGCTATGCGCACTACGAGCTGAACGACTTCGATGCGGTGGACGTCGACGATGTCGACCTCGACGTGAGCGGTTTCATCGTGGGGCTCGAGCTCGCGTTCTAGCGGCCGCCGTGCGAGCGGGAAGTCCGCACTTCTCACTGCGCGTGGAGTGCGGTGCGGCCCAAGGCGGCAATGAGCGGACGCGTGTCGCGCTCGAAGATGCGTGCGGGATCCGGACCACTCGAGAGTGGCGGTTGTGGCTTTCGTCGAACCGGGGCGAGGGCCAGGCGCATGCGACGCGCCGACGCGCGCTACCTTGCAATCACGACTCCTCGGCGAATGGGGCACACCCTTCGTGGAACACGCAGTCGCCGCCGGTTTCATGAGGATTGCAGACGCAGGAGTCCTTCCGGTCAGCTCGCATTGGGGGTCCAATGTGGAACCGA
>JAYTBY010000622.1:0-6745 GCA_043736755.1 Planctomycetota bacterium
CCGTCTCGGGCCAACTCGGCTCCGAGGGCGCGCAGTCGCGGGTAGCCGAGGACGACTCCGCGCTTCCACGTGTCGGGGATGCCGCCGACCTCGAGTTCCTTCTTCGTGGCCACTTTCGCGCCCGGATCGTGGAGGGTTGGCTGAAGGACGTGCAGGTAGAAAATGCCGCGCTGCTCGCAGATCGAGCGCATGTTGCGCGAGCACTCGGCCCACATCCGCGAGCTTCCCTCCGAAATGGGAACTGGATCGGTCGAGAAGGGCGGTCCGCGGAGCACCATTCCACCCACGGCTGCGCGCATGAGCTTCGTGTACGTCTCGAAGGAGTTCCGCGCCTCTTCGCTCAAGGAGTTCAGGCGCCGCACGACGAACGTCGTGGCGATCGCGCTCCAGGGCACGTGGAACTTCAGCGCGCGTCTCGTCAGCGACTCGATTCCCTGCTGTGCCGCGCGCCCGCGCGCCGCGTGGTCGAGTGCGACCCGATCGGCGACGCCGCCGATGGCCAAGCTGCCCCAGTGGGGAATCGAGGGATACAGCGGGCTCGTACCGCGTGCGACGTTGTCCATCGACAGAGCGGACTCGTTGAAACCGTCCATGTTGATGACGATTTCCGGCGTGTAGCCTTGGCCCAAGAACCAATTCAGCATGTTGACCTGCTGAGGCTGCTTGAAGCCGCCACGCGCGTAGCGATACCAGTAGAACCGCTTGTTCGCGAAACGCGGATCGGCGCGCAGGCGTTCTTCGAGCCGCGGTATGCCGAAGTGGCCGAACATGTCGGCCACGGATCCGCCCACGGTCAGGATCTCGACGTCGCTCTCGAACTCGGGGTTGCCGAGGCGGCTCCACTCGGCGGCGATCTGCTCGATCGCGCCGATGTTCTCCCAGCCGAGGAACGGATGCAGGTAGCGCCCGAGCGCGCGCTCGGGCGCGGAGACCTCGTCGACCGCCATGCCGACGCGCGGCACGAAATCGCGCGCGGTCGAGTAGATCCGTTCGAGGTCCTCGGACGCGGTGGCGGCCGAGTGGGCCTTCCCGCGCGAGCTCAGGACGACGCGCCACGCGACCTCGCACACGAGGGTTGTGGCGAGGAGCACCGTGAGCTGGATGAGGATCACGCGCCCGATGCGGCGCTTCTTCGTACGTTGAGCGGCGAGTTCCATGCGTGCCCGCATCGTCCGACGGGCGGCCGCGTTCGGCAAGCGTGACGCCGCATTCAGGGATCGCTGCACCAGGAAACCAACCGCCGCGATCGAGTTCGCGCGTCCCACTTGCGATTGTGTTGCTCGCGAGTACGCGCGGACATGACCCTGCAAGCGGGCTCGGCCCCGATGTGGCTCTCTGATGGACGACTCCGGCACTCCAGGCGATCGACAGCGACCGGCGATCCAAGGAGCGAGCTCGGGCCTTGGGGCAGGAGAGCGAACGTCGATCCACCTGATGTGCAGCGGGAGGGGCGTGGTGTCCGTGCGGGTCGCACCTCACTGGATCCTGGATCCTCGAGCTTCCGATATAGGACCCGGCTCCAGTGGTCGGGGATTCGTGATCTGCGACGGCTCGAGGGCCTTCACACGAGTCGGTGGGTTCGCGGCCCGATGGGAAACCAACCGGCAGTCGCGTACCTTGATTCTCGCCATGATCCACCACGACGACGAGGGTCGCTGGCTCGGTGCCGTGCGCGAGATCGTGTTGCGCGAGCTCGCGGCCTCGTCCGCGACCGTCTATCTGTTCGGCTCGCGCGCGCGCGGAACGGCGCGCCGCGGAAGCGACGTGGATGTCGCGGTCGATGGCGCGAGCGATCTCTCGATCCACACATTGAGTCGACTGCGCGAAGTGCTCGAGGAAAGCACGATCCCGTTCCGGGTAGACGTCGTCGATCTCCGGGATGCGACGCCGGCGTTTCGCGAGCGCGTCCTCGCCGAGGGAATCCGATGGCGACCGTGAACGAGCGGTTGGATTCCGCGCGCCAGTCGCTCGCGACTCTGCGCAGCTTGGTCGACCTCGAACATCCGTCGCCGATCGAGCGCGACGCAGCTCTCCTCCGCCTTGCGGTCACGGTCGAGGGGATGTGGAAGGCAGCCCAGGTCGTGCTCGCGCGGAGCGAAGGCGTCGAGGTCGGATCGCCCAAGGGATGCGTCCGAGCCTGCGTCGACGCAGCGATCCTCGCCCCCGAGGACGCGGCCGATATCCTCGCGGCGATCGACGACCGGAATCTCGATCTGCACGCCTACAGCGATGCAATTGCGCGTGGAGTGGCTGAGCGGTTGCCGCGACACACTCGGGCGCTCGAGGCCTGGATCCTGGGACTCACAGGGCGCTCCGCAGCCTGAACGGGAATGGTCTCGCGCGCCTGCGGGTTGGCGAGCGGCAGGACCGTTGTGATCGACTCCGGCGCTCGACGAAGACCGACGAGCGGGCGATGGAGAAGAGTTCGAGGCAGAGCCTTCCGGATTCGTCCGTAGCCCGAACGCACGCTCGTTTCGCTAGCTTCACATCTTCCAGCCGGGCAGCCTGTACATGTCCGGCATCGCCTCGAAGTGTTCCCGGTTCGACATGTTCTCGAAGTAGTAGGTCACGCCTGCGTGGCTGAATCGTGGAGAGTCCGCGCCCGGACGGAAGCGTTCGCGGCTGATCGGATCGGTCAGGAGACCACAGTAGGAGATCGGGTCGGAGAGGAAGCGCTCGCGCTCCCAACGGTCGGCGAAGAAGTACGCCTCGAAGTTCAGCCTCACGCAGTGATCGGCGTCGATCACGGCGCTGCGCCGCGAGTCGAGGTAATCCTGGAACGACAACAGAGCGTTGCGCACGTTCAGCGGGACGTCTTGCACGAAGACGTCGGGGCAAGGGACTCAACAGAAGCCGATGGGCTGGCCGTTCACGTACATCGGCGGCACTTTTCGGCTGAGCTTGTTGCCGCGCAAGATCGGACAGCTCTCGTTGCGCGAGGCCTGCCCGTCCACGTAGCGCACTTCTGGGTGCACGGCGTTGCTCGCCAACACGTAGAACACGCCTTCACCCGTGAGAGGCCGCGGCGGGCGCACGAACGGCGGTGCGGGCTCCTCTTCGACAGTGAACGAGTCGTCATCCTCCAGGAGGGCAGGACGCGCAGGTCGAGGAGTGCTCGCGCTGCTCGGCGAGCTCGCGCAGCCTCCCACGGTGCACGAGAGCAGGGTCAGGATCAGCACGATCATGCGCGTGGTCAATTCAGTTCCTCATCTCTCGGTGTTGCCTACGAGCACACTCTGCGTGCGTTGGTCGCTGATCGCTTTTCCGACGAGTGCCTCGATTCAGGGCTCCTACCCAGTGGCGCGGATCGCCTCACACGCGGGTGTTTTCGAGTTCGACCCGGGAACGACCAGCGCGCCCGGATCACGACACGATCTCCGCCCGGAACGAGGACCCGCATCGGTCCCGACGCGCGGAAGTACACTGCGGTCCTTCAGCTGGTCGCCCCTCCCGGGCGATCCACCGAGGTGACCCTGGGCAGGCAGAGAGAAGCACGACTGTGATCCGCGTCGGGTGGAACCTGGGATGGCTCGCGTTGGCGGCGTTCGCGCCCGCTCTGGCCCAGGATCCGTCGGTCGTGCCGTCTCCACCGGTGGAATCCGCGCCGCCGCCGAAACCAGTCGCGGTCGATGAGCGCGCCCCGCCGACGCCGGTCGCACAGGAGATCCGGCCGGCGACGACTTCGACGGGCGCGGTCACCGGCGATGCACCCGTGATCGTCGCGCCGACCTCGACCCGCGTGTTGCCTCCTCTATGGGAAGCGCGTTATCGCGGCCACGACGACGTCACCGCGTGGACTCGAGCCTGGATCGCGACCGGGCTCGCTCAGCCCGTCGTGCTGCCGGCATCGCGCGGTGGTCGCGCGACGCCCGCGCTCCAGTTCGGCGCCGAAGGCGGTGGACCGCTCGCCATTCGGCCGACCATCTTCATCCTCGGCGGACTCGACGGCGTGTCGCTCGCAGGATGCGAGGGCGTCTTGCGTGTCGCCGACGAACTCCTGCGCGCGCGCGACTCGCTGCCACCCTCGGTCACGTTCGTGTGCATCCCTTGGTGCTCGCCCGATGGCCTCGCGCGCACGCTCGCGGGCGAGCCGACAGATGGTCGCGATCGACTCGCGCTCGACGACGACGGCGACCTCGTACTCGACGAGGACGGCCCCGACGACGTCGACGGCGATGGACACGTGCTCGAGATGCTCGTCGAGGATCCGCGCGGTGCGTGGACGCGGGGCGCCGACGCGCGTTTTCTCGTGCCGGCATCGAGCGGCGATCGACCGCGATTCACGCGCACGAAGGAAGGTCGCGACGACGACGGCGACGGACGGTTCAACGAGGATCCCGAGGGTGGCGTAGTCCTCGATCTGTCGTTCCCCGTGGGTTGGAACGGCGAACCCGGTGGACTGGGCGGAGCACTGCCGCTCGACGACGATCTCTCGCGTGCGCTCGCCGATTTGTTGCTCGAGCGGCCGCCCCTCGCGGTGCTCGCATTCCAGGGCAATCACGGACGGCTCGCTCGCGCCGGTGGCATCGCGGGACTCGCGTGGAGCGATGGAGCGGGCTCGCGCGCCGATCTCGCGGCGGTGAAGCTCTTCGCGGAGTCCACCGGCCGCGTGCAGGACGAAGCGATCGCTTTGCGTCGCGCGCGCGGCGAGGATCGGCCGGGCGCGGCACTCGATTGGGTCCACGCGGTCGTCGGCGCACTCGCGTGCGAAGTCGGCGTGTGGGGACCGCTCGACGAGAGTGCCGATGAGCGCGGGTTGACCGCGAATCCACGTGCGATCGCCACGACCGAAGCGGCCTCGTTCACCGCGGATTCGCTGTGGGTGCGCTGGCTCGACGACGTGCGCGGCGGCATCGGCTTCGTCGATTGGCATCCGGTCGACCTCGGCGAGGGACGCTCGGCGCTCGTCGGTGGATGGTTGCCGCTGGCGCGCGCGAATCCGCCGCCGGAGAGCTTGGCTGCCGCGACGCGAGGGCTCGCCGGGTTCGTGCGCAAACTCGCGACGGCGGCGCCCGTGCTCGAACTGCGCGTCGTCGAAGCGTCGCGCGACGGCGAAGTCGTCACCGTGCGTGCGCGCCTCGAGAATCCGGGACGTTTGCCGACCGGACTCGGCGGCGGCGAGGGTGCGCGCGTGACGCTCGAGCTGCCCACGGGCGCACGGCTCTTGTGGGGCGAGAACGACGCGCGCCTCGGCGTGCTCGAACCGGGCACGACGAGCCGCGAGATCACGGCGGTCGCGCTGGTTCCACCGGGCGGCACGCTCCGACTCGCGGCGCGCGCGCCGTGGGCCGCGCCGGTCGATCGCGAGGTGAAGCCGTGACGACTCGCCTGCTCACGTGCGCGATGTTCGTTGCGTTGACGTCCCTCGACGCGCGCGCGCAGGATCCCGAACCGCAACGCGATCCCATTCCGGTCGATGTCGCGCCGCAGACTCCGCCGCAGACTCCGCCGGTCGTTCCGCCCGAAACGCCGGTCATTCCGCCGGTCGACACGCCGGTCGTTCCGCCCGAGACCGAGCCGACTCCGGCACCGACCACCCCGCCGGTCGCTCCCACAGTCGAGCCTCCGACGGCGCCGACACGAGTGGCGCCGACTCTGCTCGTGTACGCACGAACCTGGAACGAGACCGAGTACGAGGCCGAGCTCGAACGTTTGGTCACGACCTATCCGCGGTTCTTGCGCCTCTCCTCGCTCGGCACGAGCAAGCAGGGCCGACGCATCGCACTGCTCACGTTCGGGGAACTCGCGACGGATCCGGATCGCAGACCGGCGGTGTTGCTCGCGACCGATCTCGAAGCGCGTTTCAGTGATCGACCGGGCGGACCCGAAGCGGCGCTCTACGCCGTGCGGTCGCTCCTCGAGCGCGCCGAACGTGAAACCGAGTTCGCGGAGTTCTTGACCGGCGTCACGCTGTACGCCGTGCCCGCCCCCGATCCCGACGGCGTGTTCGCGCCCACGGCCGCAACGGAGCGCACGTGTCGTTTGGAGCGCAATTTCCCGGCCGGATGGCAACCGTCCGACGCGATCGAGTGCCCGCAGGGCCCGTACCCGTGCTCCGAACCGGAGACGCGCGAGCTAGCGCGCCTCGTCGCCGCGCGCACGAATGTGGCGGCGCTGGCGGTGCTCGCGCTCGATCCCGGGCCCGAATCGTTCGACGCGCGCACGCCGCCGTCGGCGCCACTCACACGGATCGCCGTACGCTCGTCGCTCGATCCACGACGTCTGAGCCGCGCGCGCGAGTTCGCGGCTGCGAAACCCGGCGGTCTTGCGGCCTTCGCGCATGCCAGGTCGGGAGCGTGCGTCCTGGCGCTCGACCCTTGGAGCGGTGACGAAGCGACGGGAGACGCAGTCCGACCAGCGTTCGCTGCGCTGCCACTCGCGCTCGACGGCTTGTTGCGCGAGTTGCCGCGACTCGAAGGTCGCATGCACCGCGCCGAGCGATTGCGCGAACGCCTGTGGCTCGTCGAAGTCGAAGTGCGCGTCGCCGGCGGCTTGCCGACCGCGAGCCCCGAGGAGCGCGCCAAGGCTCCCGCATCGGTCTGGCTCGACGTCGAAGGCGCACGCGTATCGAAGATCGGCGCGCGACGCGAAGGACAACCGACGGCGAACCTCGATGTGCCGCGCGGACGGACATGGCGGATCGGTCACCTCGACGGGAACGAGTCCGTGCGGCTCTATCTGGCGGTCGAGGGCGACGAGGGGACGACGCTACGTCTCGAGTTCCGCAGCCTGCGCGGCGGCCGGG
>JAYTBY010000623.1:0-3099 GCA_043736755.1 Planctomycetota bacterium
ACGCCGGAGCGGTTCGTGGACACGAGCTGGTTCCTGAAGGAGATCGAGAAGCGGCTCGCGACCGTGCGGGCTTGATCGGCGGATCGCGGCCGAATCACACCGGGAAGTCGCGGCGGGGATCGAGGCTCATGAGAAACTCCTCGCACGGCGTGCACGGAATGCCGTCGATCACCAAGCGATCCGTCCCGCGATAGACGAGTCGTGGTTGCGACTCAGGATAGTCCTCGCGAAATGCACGTAGTCCGCGGAGATCCGAGGTGTGGACGCGCTGCGAGTTCTTGACTTCCACGGCGTGGAATCCGTCCGCACCGTAGAGCACGAAGTCGACTTCGACGCCCGATCGCGTGCGCCAGAAATGAAGCGAGTTGGACTCTCTTCGTCCGTCGACCCACGCAATCAGGTGCTGGAAGACGAGGCCCTCCAGCGCGGCGCCGTCGATCTCCGAGCCCGAGTCCATGGGGCCGCGCGGCCGAATCGCGCGAAACACTCCGGTGTCGAACCAGAAGAACTTCGGATGCGCGACGACCGCGCGTGCTGCTCTACGCGTGAAGCTCTGAACCCGCGTCCCGAGGACCAGATCCTCCAGGATCGTCACGTAGTTCTCGGCGATCTTGCGCTCGACTTGGCATTCGCGCGCCACGTTCGAAATGTTGAGCAACGACGCATGCGAGAAGCTGATCGCCTCGAGGAATCGAGCGAAGGCCCCCAAGTTGCGAATCAGCCCTTCCTGCTGAACCTCCTCGCGGAGGTAGAGCGCGTGGTACGTCCGCAGCGCCTCGGCCGGGTCCGACGCTCCGAGGACGAGGGGGAGCATGCCCAGCTCGAGCGCGCTCGACAGCCGGAACGAGGCTCCGAGCTCCGCCGCGATGAAAGGGTGCATGGTGCGCAGCACGGCACGGCCCGCGAGCAGATCAGCTCCGGACGAGCGCAACTTCCGCCCGCTCGACCCGGTCAGCACGAAGCGGATGCTCTTGCGCGCTTCGTGAACGGCGTGGACGACGCTCGAGAGCTCAGGGACGCGCTGAACCTCGTCGAGGATCACGACGGACCCGTCCGGTAGCGCGGCCACGAGCTCGCGCAAGCGTTCGGGCCGCGCGCTGAACTCACGCAACACGTCCGGCTGAAGGAGGTCGATCCGCAGCGCGCCCGGGAAGTTCGCAACGGCCCACGAGGACTTTCCCGTCCCACGCGGTCCGAGGAGGAAGAAGCTGCCGGTGGGCGCCTCAAAAAAACGGCGGATCGATTCCAATTTACGACTCAATTTGGAATCGACTCACCCATTCTGCAAGCTGAACCTCGCTTCTGGGCCCTGGAAAGGCCTACCCGCCTGAGCCGAGCACCGCCGGTAACCACGTCGACAGCCAGGGCATGTACGTGATCGCCAGCACCCCGACGATCATCACGATGAGCACCGGCACCACGGCGCGGTAGACCTCGGACATCGGCTTGCCGAGGCGATAGCTCGCGAGGAACAGGTTCATCCCGACCGGCGGCGTCAGGAATCCGAGTTCGAGGTTCGCGAGGAAGATGACGCCGAGGTGGATCGGGTCGATCCCGTAGTGCTCGCCGAGCGGCACGATCAGCGGCACGACGACGACGATCGCCGAGAAGACATCCATCAGGCAGCCGACGACGAGCAAGAACACGGTCAGGAGCAGGAGAAACGTCCACTTCGACTCGACGCGTGCCGTCACGGCGTCGAGCAACTGCGTCGGGATGTCCGCGGACACGAGCCAGGTCGTGAAAGCCAGCGCGACCCCCAGGATGAGCAGGACGCCGCCGATCACGAGCCCGCACTCGACGAGCACCTTCGCGACTCCGCGGATCGGAGACAGGTCCCGGTGCACGACGACCTGCGTGAACGCGGCGTAGAGCGCCGTGATGCACGCGGCTTCGACTGGCGTCGCGAAGCCGCCGAACAGCACGCCGATGGCGACGAACGGCAGCGCGAGCTCCCACTTCGCGTCCCACGCGGCGCGGCGCGCGGCCGCGAAGTCGAACGGTCGGCGTTCACCGCGCGGCGGACCCGCGCGTATCCCCCACAGCACCGTGACGAAGACGAGCACGAAACCCGGCACGACTCCCCCGAGGAACATGTCGCGCATCGGCACCTGAGCGACGATCGCGTACAGGACGATGGGCAAGCAGGGCGGGAACAGCATTCCGAGCGAGCTCGCGCCGGTGACGAGCCCGAGCGCCGTTCTCTCGCGATATCCCGCTGCGAGCAGGATCGGCATGAGCAGGCCACCGAGCGCCAGGATCGTGACGCCGGACGCGCCGGTGAAGCTCGTGAAGAACGCGCACGCGAGCGCCGTGACGAGCGCCGGACCGCCGCGAAACCCGGTGAACCAAGCTTGGAACACGGCGAGGAGTCGCTTCGACGCGCCGCCTTCCGCGAGGAAGTAACCCGCTAGCGTGAAGAGCGGGATCGACGCCAAGGTCGGGTTCGTGACGAGCCGATAGTGATCGATCGGGATCGACGCGATCGGTTCGCCGTCGCCCCAGAACAGGATCAGCGCCGCACCGCCGAGCGTGACGAAGATCGGCGCACCGAGCAGCGTCGCGAGCCCGAGCAGGACAAGTGCCGGTGCCACGAGATTCGACGGATCCGCCGGACCGAACACGCCCAGCGCAATCACCGCCGCGACGATCGCGAACGCGGCGAGGCGGCCTTTCCAGTGGTCCGCAGCGGCGGTCGCGAGGCGCAACCCGACCAGTGCGAAGCCGACGGGGATCACGAGCTGGACACACCACAGCGGGATGCCCCACGCGAGCTGGCTCCCCGCGGCGCGCTCGTCGATCACGAACTGCGAGCCTGCGACAGCGAGCCAAGCGGCAACGCCAGCGGCCAGGCCATGCGTGACGAGGTGAGCGAGGAATCGCCAACGACCCTTCAGGAAGGCCTCGACGGTCGAGAGCGACAGCATGCGCCGCTCGCGTGCAGCGATCGCGCCGCCGACCATCCCGACGACGAGCACGAAGTGCTGAGCGATGGCGCTCGAGCCCGGAACTCCCGCAGATCCCGTCGCGCGCAGGATCATCTCGGCGACGGGCAGGATCGCGATCGAAGCGAGAGCGATCGCGAGGATCGCGTTCTCG
>JAYTBY010000624.1:0-3099 GCA_043736755.1 Planctomycetota bacterium
CCAAGATCACTCCCAGGAATTCACAACCATGACCCATGAAATCGTGATCGTCGGCGGGGCCCGCACCCCGTTGGCCGAGTATGTCGGCACGCCCGGCTACGGGAAGCTCAAGGACCTCTCGGCGATCCAACTCGGCGTCCACGCGGCGAAAGCCGCGCTCGCCCGTGCGAAGGTCTCTGGCGACACGGTCGACCACGTCGTGATGGGCAACGCCTTGCAGACGTCAGTCGACGCGATCTACGGCGCGCGCCACGTCGGCCTCCTCTCCGGCGTCCGCCGCGAATCCGGCGGCCTGACCGTGAACCGTCTGTGCGGATCCGGCATCCAATCGATCGTGAACGCAGCGCAGATGATTCGTCTCGCGGAGTGCACCACGGTGCTCGCCGGCGGCATGGAGAGCATGTCCCAAGCGCCGTTCTCCGTGTACGGCACGCGCGCCGGCATCCCGTTCGGCACGCAGCCCGTGATGCAGGACAGCCTGTTCGCCGCGCTAATGGATCCTGTCGCGGGCCTCTACATGGCCCAGACCGCCGAGAAGGTCGCGAAGCGTCTCGGTATCACGCGCGAGCAACAGGACGAGTACGCGCTCCGCAGCCACCAGCTCGGCGCTGCGGCCGTGAAAGATGGCCGTTTCGCGGCCGAAATCGAGCCGGTCACGGTCAAGGGGCGGAAGGGTGACGAGCTCGTCGCGACCGACGACCACATCAAGCCCGACACGTCGCTCGAAGCGCTGTCGAAGCTGCGCGCGGCTTTCGGCAAGGAAGGCACCGTGACGGCCGGCAACGCGAGCGGCGTCGTCGACGGCGCCGCTGCGGTGGTCCTGACCACCGATGCGCGCGCGAAGGCGGACGGCCTCGACGTGTGGGGCACGATCCGCGGTTGGTCGTACGTCGGCGTCGATCCGACGGAGATGGGCATCGGCCCGGTGCCCGCGATCCGCGCTTGTGTCGCGAAGGCTGGACTCTCCGTGCAACAGATCGACCGCATCGAGATCAACGAAGCGTTCGCGGGTCAGTACCTCGGCTGCGAGAAGGAGCTCGAACTCGACCGCGCCAAGGTCAACGTGAACGGCGGCGCGATCGCGCTCGGTCACCCGCTCGGGGCGACGGGCACGCGCCTCGTGCTGACTCTCGTGCACGAACTGCGTCGCTCGAAGAAGCGTTACGGCATCGCGTCGGCCTGCATCGGCGGCGGTCAGGGCATCGCCATCCTGGTCGAGAACACGCGCCTCTGAGGCCGGACCCAACTTGAACCCGCTCATCCATGTCCGGCCCGACGGCCGTCGCGTCGTCCGACTCACGTCGGGCAAGCGCGTCTTGTTCCTGTTCAAGGATCACGAGCGCACCGCGAGTCAACTGCGTCGCGAAGGCGACTTGCGGATGGCGGACGTCGTCGCGGCGGACTTGCTCGACGACGTGAACACCGACGCGATGACGCCCGCGTGGGTGTGCTTTCGGCACCGTCCCGAGGACATCGCGCTCGACGCGTACGCGGGGCTCGTCCACAAGGGCGGTCCCAAGGACGGTCAACGCGTCTTCGCCACGCGGGCACTGATCGACGGCGGCTTCGAGGTCATCGTCTCGGGTGCGCGCAAGGGCACGGGTAGCTCGCGCGAGACCGCGCCGCAGTGCGAGAAGTGGTCGGGCATCCACCTCGTGATCGCGCACTCGTTCGCGCCGATCCACGAGCGCAACAACATCAACCTCGGTCAGCTCATGGGCACGTACGCCCAGCTCGAGCGTCTGCAGGGCGGCGAGGAGATTCCGCTCGAGGACTTCACGGGCCGCTACGACCCAGTCACCCGTGCGATCCTCGAAGCTGGCGGTTTGTTTCCGTTTTCGAGCCTGTACAAGGCCGGAAAGGTCGCGGTTCCGACGCCCACGACAGCGGCACGGCCGATGACGATGGCGGAGAAGATCATCGCGAGCCACGTGGTCGGGGTCGAAGGCCTGACTGTGCACGTGAAGCCCGGCGATCTGTGCCTCGCGAAGGTGGACGGCGGCTACAGCCACGAGTTCACGACGGCGCAGGTCCACTACTTCCTGCAGCAGGAATACGGCTCGCAGTACACGTTGCCGAACCCGGCCAAGTTCGCGGTGTTCGAGGACCACCTGCTCTACGCCGACGGCGTCGCGAAGATGGCGCCGTTCGCCCCAGAGATCCAGACGCTGCGCGATCTCCAGAAGGAGTTCCAACGCCACACAGGCGTGCGCGATTACTCGGCGAAGAACGGCATTTCGCCCGGCATTTGCCACCAAGTCGCGCGCGAGCAGTTCGTCGATCCGGGTGACTTCATCCAAGCGACGGACAGCCACACGTGCATGGGCGGCGGGAGCAATGCGCTGACGTGGGGCGTCGGCGCGACGGAGTACGCCGGGCTCGTCCACGCAGGCTTCACGTTCGTGTCCGTGCCGGAGTCGATCCGCTTCGAACTCCACGGCCGGTTGAAAGACGGCGTAACGGCGAAGGACCTGATCCTCCACGTGCTCGCGACGTTCGCGGTGCGCGAGGAGACGCTGGACCGCGTCATGGAGTTCGGGGGCCCGGGACTCGCGTCGCTCTCGATGGACGAGCGCGCAACGCTCTGCAACATGGCCACCGAGTGCAGCGCCAAGTCGGGCGTCTGCGAGGCCGACGAGGTCTCTGTCGAATGGATCGCAGCGCGCCGTCCCGGCGTCGATCGCCGGGCGATACGCGCGCGTTTCGTCGCACCGGACGCAGGCGCACATTACGACGGTGGCGTGCACCGGATCGATCTCGGTGCAGTCGAAGCGATGGTCGCCGAACCTGGCGACCCGACTTACGGGAAGAACATCGCTCAACTCGCCGACGTGGCGATCGACATCGCCTACGGCGGTTCGTGCACGGCTGGCAAGGAGCACGACCTCGACTTCTACGCGCAAGTCCTCACGGAAGCCGTGGATGCAGGTCGCGCAGTCGCGCCGGGCGTGCGCATGTTCATCCAATTCGGCAGCGAATCCGTGCGCGACTATGCGCGCGGCCGCGGCTACCTAGACGTCTTCGCGAAGGCTGGCGTCACCGTGATCGAACCGGGCTGCGGCGCTTGCATCGGCTGTGGGCCCGGCGTTTCTGACACGA